>JBGAQU010000007.1:0-53888 GCA_044220535.1 Alphaproteobacteria bacterium
TCATGAGGGCGGCCACATCATTATTGAGATTACCGATGACGGCAAAGGCCTGCCCATGGAAAAAATCCGCCGCAAGATTTTGCAAAACGGTCTGGCGACCGAAGCAGAACTGGCCGCGATGACAAACCAGCAGATTCAACAATTCATTTTTCATGCCGGCCTTTCCACGGCTGATAAAATCACATCGGTTTCAGGCCGTGGGGTCGGGATGGACGTTGTCCGCTCGAATATAGAAAAAATCGGCGGTTCAGTGGAAATGAGTTCCATAGAAGGCATCGGCACCACTTTCATTATTAAAATTCCGCTGACCCTTGCAATCGTATCTGCTCTGATCGTCGGCCTGGAAGGCGAGCGTTTTGCCATCCCGCAGCTGGATGTCAGTGAACTGGTGATGGTCAGCCCAGGAGGCGCCAACAAGATCGAAATGATCAATAACACACCGGTTTTTCGTCTTCGCGATCGCATTCTGCCGCTTATCAGCCTTCGAAATCTTCTTGGATTTCCTGCAAAGCCTGACGCCGGGGCGCGCTATATTGCCATCATCCACGTTGGATCGAGCCGTTTCGGCATTATCGTGGATCATGTGTTCGATACGGAGGAAATAGTAGTCAAGCCGGTTTCCAGCCTTCTGAGCAGTCAAGCGGTGTTTTCCGGCAATACCATACTTGGCGATGGCCAGGTAATCATGATCCTCGACTCATCAGGCATACTCAAAGCTTCCGGCATATCAAACAAGGCCCTGCAGCAGGAGGCAAAGGCAGAAGAAAAATCTGAAGAAGTGCAGGACGAAAAACCCCTGCTTCTTTTCAATAGCGGCAGCAATCTGAAGGCCGTACCCCTGCAGCATGTGGCAAGGCTTGAGGAAGTAGACCTTGCCCAGATCGAACTGGCGGGAGGGCAGCGCGTGATCCAATACTGCAATACGCTGATGCCGCTCTACCTGTCCAACCCTTCGCAACCACTGCCCAGCGAAGGCAAACGCCCGGTCATCGTCTTCAAGACGAATTCCGGCACGTCCGGCCTGATTGTCGACCGCATCCTGGACATCACATCCTTCCGCGGCGAATACCAGATCAAGGCCGACGGCACTCTTGAAGGAAGCGCCATCATTCAAGGCAAAACGACAGATATTATCAATCTGTCCCATAGTAAACCGGAACGGCCAGCTGCCCATAACGACCAAATGAGAGGAAACTTTCATCTTCCCATCGGGATAACGCCTGTCCCTCATGCTCACAACGGAGCGGCCATATGAACGAATCATATCCATCATCGCAGCAACTTCTGACTTTTACTCTGGCAGAACAACTGTTTGGCGTTCCTGTCCTTCAGGTTAACGATGTGCTGGGCCCGCAGAAGATAACAAAGACGCCGCTTTCATCTTCCGCCATTGCCGGCATCATGAATTTACGCGGCCGCATCGTCACCGCCGTCGACGTGCGCAGCTGTCTGCATCAACCTGTCCGCTGCGATGACGAAAAGAGCATGAGCGTGGTCGTTGAGCAGAAAGGCGAGTTGTTCAGCCTGATGATCGATGCCGTGGGAGATGTCCTGACGCTGTCGCAGGACAGCTTCGAGCCCCCCCCGGAAACGCTTGACGCAGCCTGGCGCGGCGTCGCCGCCGGGATTCACAAATTGCAGGACAAGATCCTCGTCATATTGGATGTGGGTCAGCTGCTTCATACCGCCAGCAACAGACAGAAAGGATAAAGCCATGGCCACATGCCTGATTGTCGATGACAGTCCCACCATCCGCAAGATCACGCGGCGGATCATGGAGGAACTCAAATTTCAGTGTTCAGAAGCGGAGGATGGGCAGGAAGCCTGCAATGCATGCGAAGGGATGATGCCGGATGTGATCATTCTGGACTGGAACATGCCGGTGATGAGCGGAATAGATTTCTTGCTCCACTTGCGAGGAATGAACGGCGGCGATCAGCCCAAGGTCATCTTTTGCACCACAGAAAACGGCATGGATTTTATCCAGAACGGCATGGCCGCAGGCGCGGATGAATATATCATGAAACCGTTCGACAAGATGATCCTTGAATCCAAACTTATTCAGCTTGGATTCCTTGAGGAGCAATCGGCATGAGCGCGCAAGCTGGTGATAAGATTGTGCCACAAAAGCGGATACGCGTCATGATCGTTGATGACTCTGCCGTCATGCGGACAGTTATTTCCCGCACACTGAAGGCACAGGACGATATTGAAATCGTCGGCGTTGCCTTTGACGGAGATTCGGCGATAAAAAGCATAAAGCGCATGGATCCCGATATTGTTGTCCTCGATATTGAAATGCCCGTGATGGACGGCTTGACCGCCCTGCCCTTCCTCTTAAAGGAAAAGCCAGGAATTCGTGTCCTTATCTGCTCAACTCTTTCAGCGCGCGGGGCCGAGGTGACAATTAACGCTTTATCACTCGGTGCTTCCGACTGCATATTGAAACCGGGTGGCGAATCTATCCTTACGGCAATTGATTTCCAGGAAAACCTGGTAAAAGTGGTACGGTCGCTTTCTTATGGCCTGAAGCGCAATATTATTCCAGCAGGCGGTAGCGCGGCCGCGAAGGCCAGTTTTACGCTTCGTAAGGATTCCATCCGCTTTTCACCGCGGATCGTCGCCATTGGCAGTTCAACCGGCGGACCAAAAGTCCTGATGGACGTCATGGCCAACCTGATCAACCTGCCTGTTCCTATCGTCATCACGCAACACATGCCGAAGACTTTTACGGCAATGTTGGCCCAGCACATAACCCAACATTGCGGCGTGCCATGCTCGGAAGGCAGAAACGGCGATATTCTGAAACCAGGACATGCCTATATTGCGCCGGGCGGATTTCATATGACTTTAAAAAAATCGGGGGAGAATACAGTTATACAATTGAACGAAGATCCGCCGGAAAATTATTGCCGCCCTTCTGTCAACCCTATGCTGCGCAGCCTGATACCCATTTATGGCGGGCGCATACTGACCGTTATCCTGACCGGCATGGGAAACGACGGGAGTCAGGCATGCGCCGATGTCACGGCGCAGGGGGGCACTGTCATTGCACAGGATGAAGCCACGTCAACCGTCTGGGGCATGCCAGGCGCCGTGGCCGTCGCGGGATTATGTTCCGCGGTCCTGCCCGCCAATGAAATCAGCGACTGGATCAAAAGCGCCGTGAAAGGGGTATAATGCCATGAATAACGATGATTTCAATTTTTATAAAAAACTCCTTCATGAAAAAGCCGGCATGTCGCTTAATGAAGATAAAATATATCTTCTGGAATCCCGTCTTGGATCCGTCATGCGGAAATGGATGTTTGGCAATCTGGAGGAAATGACCAGGGCATTGCGCCTGACTCCGGACCGCAAGCTGGTTGTCGAAGTGATTGACGCCATGATGACCAATGAAACCTTGTTTTTCCGCGACGACCGGCCATTCCGGCATTTTAAAACAACCGTCCTGCCTGCGCTGTTGAAAGCCCGCGAAGGCAAAAAAGCGCTTCGCATCTGGTCGGCCGCCTGTTCGACTGGTCAGGAACCATGTTCCATCGCCATGACCATATGCGAAACGATCCCGAAACCTGAATCATGGCGCATCGACCTTTTGGCCACGGATATATCGGAAACCGCGCTGACACAGGCAAAAAGCGGCGCGTTCAGCCAGTTTGAAGTTCAGCGCGGCCTGCCCATCAACCTGGTGATGAAGTATTTCGCGCAAACGCCGCAGGGCTGGAAAGTCACGGATAAGATCCGCGACATGATCAAATATGAGTCATTTAACCTGCTTGACCGCATGGAACGCCATGGCACATTCGACATTATCTTCTGCCGGAACGTGTTGATCTATTTCGATGAAGAGACAAAGCGCAAGGTCCTTCAGGCTTTAACCAAACGGCTGGCGCCTGACGGCTATCTCTTTCTTGGCGGATCGGAGACCGTTATCGGCCTATGTCCCGATCTGAAAATCAATACCGGTTGTCCGGGCCTGTATTCGATACAGACATCAGTGCAGCCCATAGCCGGCAATCTTTCGAGAATCCCATTGAGCAACGAAACCAGTATCGGCCTGAGATAGGAGCGGATCATGACAACGCCAATAACGGTCCTGCATGTGGATGATGATGAAATGATACGTGATCTGGTCAAGGCGGCTTTGGAATTTAACGGCGCGTTCCAGGTCTGGAGCTGCGATTCGGGGGCTGAAGCCCTGAAAATTGCACCGGCTATAGCGCCTGATCTTATTCTTCTGGATATGAATATGCCAGGCATGACCGGCCTTCAGACATTAAAGAATTTGCGATCGGTCAAATGCTTTGCCGATACACCTGTAATTTTTATTACCTCAAACCTTAAAAGACATGAAATCCAGTCTTATTACGATTATTCGGCTATTGGTTTCATTCCCAAGCCGTTTGATACGAACATGTTGTCTCAGGATATTTTTTCCTTGTGGAACGCAAATAAACTTGTAAATTACACAAATTAATAAGGCCTTTAACTTGCGCATAATATAGGTAAATGGGGCAGCAATTCCCTGTATTATTTTCTCTGATATAAGGGAATAAGTGAAGAGCAGTTCGCATTAGACTACAACCACCGCCATTTGCTCGATAAGAACCAAAGTCTCCGGTTATAGCATCGCCACTCAAAAGCCCAGTATTCCTAGCCTTCTACGGCCATCCTTACCCCACCACCGACCCCACTTTCTCCCCCCCCGTATCCGGTAGGAGGCCGTTTCAATGCTGTTAGTCTGCCTGTCCATGGCGGACGACGAACCACAAACCGACCTGTTTGCAGCGGGCCCTTAATTGTATAAATATGCAACGACGATAGCCCTGAGCACGTATCCGGATCGCCCCATCCCTTAAATTAAAATTAATCTTTTATGGATTATAATGAGGTTGAATTTTTTGTTGAGAGGGATTCCATGGCTGCAGGGGACTGGTCGAGAGTGTTTGGACGTGCTGCTTCGGCGGCCAGTGCGATTGGCAGTCTAGGTAATGCACGTACCCTTCCAGGCGTTCTGAACGGCGTTGGCAGAGTCATCGGTAGTGTTGGAAGAACCGTCGACAGCATACCCGACATAACACCCGTGACAGCGTCTCCGCCCATTGTCCAGCCGCCGCCGGCAGCACCACGGGCGGCACCACGGACACCTGCACAAGATACTGCTTCCGCGCCGCCACCGCCGCCAGTACAAACGCGACAGGCCCCAGCGCCTCAGAACGCTACCTTTATACCGCCACTACCGCCGTCGAAGCCTGCCGAGCCTGTGGCAGCGGTTGTGACACCTGTAGTGCAAACGCCAGCACCTATCGTGCCAACGCCAACATCTGTACAATCCCATCCTGGATCAATCCCCCCGCTCCCGCCCGACAAGCCTGCTGAACCACCACGGGTTAACAATCAACAAGCTGTACCAGATGCGCATCCTGCCGCCACTTCAGATATACCGGTGGCTTCTGCGAATCCGCAGGCTCCGATAAGCGATGGATTACCGATCCCGATTGTTCCTGATGATTATTGGACAAATCCAAAATATACAAAACTGTTTGAAGCAGCTGCAGCACCTCCTGCCCCGCCACAGCCTGCGGTTCAGAAATTGCAAGCTCGGGAAATAGTAGAGGCGGCCTATGCGCCACAACAAGTTGCGGGCAAAGAAATGGCCGTGCCGTCAAAGCCTGAAATAACCCAAGCGGAGACTAAACCACCCGCTGAAGCCCCTTACGTTATCAAATCCGGCGATACCTTGAGCGCCATAGCCAAAAAAGAAGGCACGACTGTTGCGGAGCTTGCCTCCATCAACCGCATCGCAAACCCGGACCTGATACATACCGACGCAAAACTGAAGCTGGGGGAAAATCCCTCAACGCTGATGGCCCGGGGCGACAATGACTTTACCGGCATGTCACGCAAATCCGCCGAACTTTTCACCAGGCTTGCCATGGAACGGGCGGAGGATCCGAAAGCTTTTGCCGCACAAATGGCAAAACTTGATGAAGCGGGCGTGCAGATCCGTAATGGCGCCATACAGATTCCGGATGCAAAAGGCGCGATGCAGGCATTCAATCTGGATCAAACCGGGAACGCTAAACCCGCTCTCGATCAGATCTTGGCCAGGATCGACAGCAATTCACAAGTCATAGACACCTCTGTCGCCCCTACCCGTAAACCTCCGGCAGTTACTATAAGCGTTTAGGGTTCAGACCGGCTAAGTTCGTAAATTATAACCACGCTGCAACTTACAACGGCATTGCGAATACAGTTCGCATGTTCCTTCCGTCAAAAATGTTGTATGTGTATTACATTTCGTTTCAAAAGGAATGTGGCACATATGACCGACCTCCAAATCGCCCCTGCCCTCGACTCCAAAGCCCGGGAATTCACGATCCTGATGGCGTCCATGATGTCCATCGTGGCGATATCCATCGATGCGTTTCTTCCGGCGCTCGGCATGGTGGGGCGGGATCTGAATTTGACCAACCCGAACCATGCGCAGTACCTGATCGGGTTTATCTTCCTGGGCATGGCGCTGGGGCAGCTGGTGTGCGGGCCGTTGTCGGATGCGCTGGGGAGGAAGAAGGTTTTGTATGCGGGGATTGCGCTGTATCTGGCGGGCAGTGCGGTTTGCCTGGTGGCGGATAACCTCGGCATGATGCTGTGCGGACGGTTTCTGCAGGGGCTGGGCGTGTCGGGGCCATACGTCTCCGCGATTTCCATCGTGCGCGACAAATACAGCGGGCGGCATATGGCGCGGGTCATGTCCGTGATCATGACGATTTTTATCCTGGTGCCCGCCATCGCGCCGACTTTGGGCCAGGCGATCCTGTTGCTGGCATCGTGGCGCGGCATATTCCTGCTGTACATTCTATATGCGCTGACCGTCGTCACATGGCTGTATTTCCGGCTGGAGGAAACGCTGCCTCCTTCAAAGCGCGTACCATTCAACCCGCATAATCTGTGGCATGGCCTGTGCGAAGTCGCGGGCAACCGCGCGACCCGGTTTTATACGATCTGCATGGGCATCTGTTTCGGCAGCTTTATCGGCTATCTCAGTTCGTCACAGCAGATTTTTCAGGTGCAGTTTGATGCAGGAAAAATGTTCACCGTGTATTTCGGCGCGTTGGCGCTGGTGCTGGGCGGCGCGTCAATGGTGAATTCACGGCTGGTTGAGGGGCTGGGGATGCGGTACATCTGCACGCGGTCGTTTATGTGCATCGTCGGTGCATCCCTGTTGTTCCTCGGCCTGCATGCGTTTGCAGAGATCCAGCTGTGGATGTTCCTGATCTATGCCGCGATCCTGTTTTTCTGTTTCGGATTGGTGTTCGGCAACCTGAACGCGCTGGCCATGGAACCGATGGGACATATCGCGGGCACGGCCTCCGCCGTAATAGGCTGCACATCATCGGTGATTTCCATGACGCTCGGCGCGATCATCGGCCAGATGTATAACAACACGCTGATCCCGGTGGCGTCGGGCTTTATGGTGCTGGGCATTCTGGCACTGGCGTGCATGCGGCTGGCGGAGCGGAAATCCCTGGAAACGCAGCCTGCCTGAACATTCAATTTCGAAGTGTTCGGGAAGCATGGTATAAACATCCAACGGATATTTATAAGGATCATTGCCATATGCAACGCTTCATCCTCTCGCTCGCCCTGGTCATTCTGGTTTTTATCCCTTTCTATTCAGGAAAAGCAGACACCGACACGTCTTCCTGGCCGCCGCAAAGCCGCGCCTTGCTGGAACAGGCAAAGAAGCAACCCAGCTTCTCCCGCGTATCCGGCTGGTCACCACAATTTTCCCCGACCAGTGACGGCAAGAGTTATATTCTGGTCTGGTACAAGGGGGAAACACCGCCGTCAAAATGGGTGGTTTCCATGCCGGGCACCAAAGGCTACGCCACGCATGATTTCTTTGTCTGGTCACTGGCCCTGAACGGCCGGAATGATGTCGGGTTCATATCCATCCAGTGGTGGCTCGGGAAAAATGACGGCATGCGGGATTATTACGATCCGCCGGAAATCAACAGGGAAATCGGCCAGGCGCTTGCCCGCCTGAACGTACAACCAGACAGCGCCATGCTGGTGGGTTTCAGCCGCGGCTCCGCCAATGTTTACGCGGTTGCCGCACTGGATCGCAATAAAGGCCCGCATTACTTCTCAACCATCGTCGCCAGCTCAGGCGGCATGGCGGAGGATTATCCGCCGACAAAACAAATCATCGATGGCGTATACGGCAAAACGCCTTTTGCGGGTACAAAATGGATTACATCATGCGGCATGCTGGACCCCAACCCGGAGCGGGATGGATGCCCCGCCATGAAAAGAACCGCAGACTGGCTGAAGGCCGAGGGCGGGGATGTCATTCTGCAGATCGAGGATCCCGCCAAGGGCCATGGCGCATTGAACACCAACCTGGCCAATGCCGGAAAAGTCCTGGATTTGTATCTGGCCGGGCATTGAGCCAGCCTATTTTGCAATGGATTTCGACAAAATATCCTCCAGCTCTTCGGGTCTGAAGGGCTTGGAAAGATATTCATCCATGCCGGCGGCGATACAGCGTTCACGGTCTTCGCGGAATGCATGAGCGGTGATGCCGATGATCGGGATGCGCCTGCGGCTTGACGCCGTTTCCTTCTCGCGGATATGCTGCGTCGCCGTACAGCCGTCCATGACCGGCATCTGGATATCCATCAGCACAGCATCAAACGGCTTTGCTTCAAACATGTCCACGGCAACCTTGCCATTTTCGGCAACTTCATAATCATAGCCGTGCATATCGAGAGCCGACGTTGCCAGCATGACATTGGCGGCATTATCTTCCACCACCAGAACGGTCAGGCCCTTTTTATGCACCTGGCCGGAAGCCGGCACTGCATTCCAGTCCAGGACCGCGCCTGAGGGGGTAAAAACCGGCAAAGTAATCTCAATGGTGAACACCGATCCTTCGCCGACAGCGCTGCGGACCGATATGGACCCGCCCATCAATCCGATCAGCGTTTTAGAAATGGACAGCCCAAGGCCGGTACCGCCGAATTTACGTGTGATGCTGCTGTCCGCCTGAGAAAATTTTGTGAAGATGGCTTCGAGCTTGTCCGACGGAATGCCGATACCGGTATCAGTGACGTTCAGGATAATACCGGCCTTGCTTCCCTGTTGCTTACAGCGCGCATCGATACGCACATGCCCATGGTCGGTGAATTTAACGGCATTGCCGACAATATTCATCAACACCTGACGCAACCGCGTGGAATCCCCTATAACGGCAAGAGCTTCGGGGCATTCATTACAGATATGAAACTCTACGCTTTTGCCTTCGGCGGACACACGGTTGATGCTGGCCACCTCCAATATAATTTCATTCAGATTGAACGGGATTTTTACAAGCTGGATCGTATTGCTTTCAATTTTTGAAATATCAAGCAAGTCGTTAATCAAACTCATTAACTGTCGTGCGCTGGAGTCCAGTGTTTCAAGAAAGAGGGTTTGTTTTTCCTCCTTCAGCTTACCTCGCTTCAACAAATCCGTCAGGCCGACGATGGCGTTCATCGGGGTGCGGATCTCATGACTCATATTGGCAAGGAAATCCGTTTTTGCGATGCTGGCGGATTCCGCTTTTTCCTTCGCGGCTTTCAGCTCAGAGGTTCGTTCCTCGACAAGCGTTTCAAGCTCATCTTTTCGCTGCTTCAGTTCAGCAAGACTGGGCAACGACAAAACAAACGGCATCATCCGCCACAGGAATATCCCCGTGCCGACGGACGCCAGGGCGGTCACCATTTTGATGATCCCGTCCAGCCTGTAAACAGGCGCCCACATGGAAATGACGCTGAAGACATGCGTCGTGCCGCACAAGATGATAAACAGGGCGAACAACAGGAAGATCCAGTTGAATGTTATATCCTTCCGTTTCCGCACCAGGAAAAGCAATGCCACAGGAATGGAAAAATACGCCATGGCAATCAGGAAGTCAGAAGCGATATGCAGCCCGATCAGGCCGGTTTCATGGTACATGCATTGCTGACGGGGGACATACACTTTCAAGAGATGGCTGAAAAAACCGTCACCCGCCATTTGTGCCATATGATGATTATGGTCCATGCTATCCATGTTCAACGCTCAATTTGACCCAATCAATTGAAAGCTATAAAACTATCTGCAGACATGCCATTGTCTGAAAATATATGACCGAAGAAAAGCTAAATCGCATCGAAACCACCCTCGCCCACCAGGAAAGGCAAATCCTGGATCTGAGCGAGATGATCAATTTGCAATGGAAAGAGATTGAGCTATTGAAGAAGCGCCTGGAAAAAACCCAGGCAAAGATTAATATTCTGGAAACATCATCCGATTCAGGCCCTGCGCTGTCTATCACCGAGCAGGCCGCACGCGACAAGCCGCCGCATTATTAATGAGGGTTGGTATGTCGAAATTTATCCAGCGAACCATCATAGGATTTATAACCGTCCCGATTTTAATCGGCCTATATGCATCAGTCATTGAAACCCAGAGGCTGAAGGTTACGGAATGGACCGTCAATACGCCAAAATGGACGAATGAAAAACCGCTTCGCATTGCCCTGCTGGCGGATATTCATTCCGATTGGCCATGGATGACGCCGGCGCATGTCGCAAGAATCGTCGCTCGCACAAACGAACTCAAGCCTGACATGATCCTGTTGCTCGGCGACTATATAGGGACGACACCCTTTGGCAAACGCATCGAGCCGGGCGGTGTAATCACCGCATTGGAAAAACTGAATGCGCCTTGCGGCGTTTATGCGGTGTTTGGCAATCATGACATTCATGATTCAAAAACATGGCCCCCGGCCCTGCTGGCGTCGAAAATCCCCGTATTGCAAAACGAGGCGCGGCAGATTGACTGCAATGTCGGAAAATTCTGGGTTGCCGGCCTGCAGGATTTATGGTGGCAACATGCGAATATCCCTGCCGCGCTTTCGCAAGTGACGAATAACGAACCGGTTATCATGGCCATGCATAATCCGGATTCCTTTGCCCTAATGGATAATAGGGTTGCACTAAGTACAGCCGGCCACACACATGGCGGCCAGATTCGCCTGCCCTTTATTGGAGCCGTGGCTGCCGTTGTTCCTTCGAAGTACGGTTTACGCTATGTTTACGGGCATGTTCGTGAAGACGGGCGCGACCTGGTTGTGACATCCGGCCTGGGCTGCACAGGCTTTCCGCTGCGATTCCTGAATCCACCTGAAATTGGGATGGTGACATTGAAAGGCATTAAGTCTTATCCGTCAGACGTTCATACACCGCCATAATCACATTGTATTCGGCCCTGGCATCCGCGTAGAATCTTTCGGCTTCCGTGACATCACCATTGCGCGCAATGGCTTCAATATGACCCATCAACTCCTGTAGCCTCATGGCGCCCATCTGCCCACCTGAGGATTTTAAGGAATGGGCGGCACGCATCATGGCATCCGCATCTTTGGCTTCATACGCCTTGTCGATTGCATCCATCAACCGGCGCACATTGCCGATAAATGTATTGACGATCGATCCAAATTTATCACCTGCGACGATCCGCAGTTTTTCAAGGGCGTTCTGGTCTATGGTGGGTGGCAGGATAATTCCAGAAGCGGCCGTTTTGGTACGCGCCGGCCGGGGCGCCCGGCTTTCTTCAGGCAACCATTTAAGAAGCATGTCTTCGAGTTCCTTGTCATCGACCGGCTTGCCCAGATAATCGTTCATACCCGCCTGCAGGCATTTTTCACGATCGCCTTTCATGACGTTGGCGGTCAGGGCAATGATAATAATGTCCTGCTCGTCTTTTTCCTGACGCAGCTTACGGGTCGCCTCAAAACCGTCCATCACCGGCATCTGGCAATCCATAAAGATCAGCTTGAACTCTCCGGGCTGCCACCTGGCGACAGCCTCTGCCCCGTCCTGGGTGATGACAGTGGTGATGCCATAGCTTTCAAGCACAGCGGACAATACTTCCTGGTTTGTCTGGTTATCTTCGGCCAGAAGGATTTTAACATCTTTGAAATACGGCTTGACCTTACTTTCGGTCCTGCCATTCATTTCATTAATGCTGTAGCGCGTGACCAGGGGAATAGAAACATTCCGCTTTACCGCATCGCGCAACGTTCCAAGGACAATCGACAATTCCGAAGGCCGCGCCGGTTTCGTTAGATAGGCCTTGATACCGGACCGGGTGATGATATTGGCATCGCTGCGCCCGGGCTGCGATGTCACCAGAACAATGGACAGATCTTTATATTGATCTTTCGATGTAATGGCCGCCGCAAGCGAAACGCCATCCAGGCCGGGCATGGCAAAATCCAGGATGGCGAAGGAAAACGCCCTGCCCTGAGCCGATGCATGATCCAGCCTTTCGATCGCATGGAGAGGATTATTTTCAACCTCGACATCCATGCCCGTGGCTTTCAAATATTTTTCCATGATCTCACAAGCAACATGATTATCATCGACGACCAGCGCCCGAAGGCCGCTGCCGTCGAATTCGTGACGGGCAATCCGCCGCGACAGAACATCTTTCTCTTCGGCGCACGGCAAGGTCAAAAGGAATGAGAAGGTAGATCCCTTACCCGGAGCGCTCTCCACCTTTATAACGCCGCCCATCAAAGTCACGAGCTGGTGCGTGATGGCAAGGCCAAGGCCGGTGCCGCCGTATTTTCTGGTTGTCGATGTATCAGCCTGGTCAAATTTATTAAAAATCTTGTCCTGATGCGCTTTATCTATACCGATACCCGTATCACTGACCGAAACCATCATGTTCGCATGATGATCTATGACACTAAGACATTCGACATCGAGCAATACATGCCCCTTATCCGTGAACTTGATGGCATTGCCGCATATATTGATCAGAACTTGCCGGATGCGTCCCGGATCACCGGAAAGGAAAGACGGGCATCCGGGTTTCCATGACAGCAGGAACTCAATATCCTTTTCCTGTGTCCGTATAAACATCAGTTCGGATACTTCTTCGCAAAGCTGCTGGAAGTCGAACGGAATATTCTCCAGTTCCATCTTGCCAGCCTCGATTTTGGAGAAATCGAGAATATCGTTGATAATCTGTAACAGGGAATCCGCCGAATGACCGATAGTCTGCGCATAGTGCATCTGCCTTGAATCCAGCGCCGTCTCCAACAGCAGATGGGTCATCCCTATAACACCGTTCATCGGCGTCCGTATCTCGTGGCTCATATTAGCAAGGAAATCGCTTTTGGCACGATTGGCGCTGTCGGCTCCATTTTTGGCTTTTTGCAGTTCGATCTTGCCGCGCTC
Organism: Alphaproteobacteria bacterium; assembly: GCA_044220535.1. Taxonomy (GTDB): domain Bacteria; phylum Pseudomonadota; class Alphaproteobacteria; order Micavibrionales; family Micavibrionaceae; genus JBDHTS01. Next base: position 13,278 of record JBGAQU010000007.1, read on the forward strand.
GATTTCCGTCACATCCGTATGGGCACCGACCAGGCGAACGACCCGACCGTCTTCATTGCGCTCACCGATGGCGCGACTGAGGATATAGCGGATGCTGCCGTCTTTATGGAAGAAACGGAAAATGCCCTGGAAGTCGCGGCTTTTTCCGGTCATATAATTGGCAATGCCTTCGCGCCAGATCTCCAGATCCAGTGGATGTATCACACGCTCCGCCCCCGGCAGAGAGTTGGGGATTTCCCAATCCTGATAACCGAGCATCGCTTTCCAGCGCGGTGACAGCCACAATGTTCGCCGGTTCTGATCCCAATCCCACACGCCATCTTGCGTCGCGTTCATTGTCAGCTCCAGAAACTGGCGCTGTCTTTTCAGCTGGTCTGTGCGGTCATGAACGATCTGTTCAATTTCAGAAGATCGTCCTGTCATATAAAGAAGGAAGACGCCGCACAACGCGGTCATGAAAATGCCGGCGGCGAGCGTCACCCATATCGCCCAGTTGACATGGGCCAACATGTAATCCTGAATCTTATAAGATTCCAGAATCCATTGCTTGTGAAACAGGTTGAGCGGAACCGAATCTATAAACGCCGCGGATACTGAAGCGACACTGGTGGCTTTCATATCCAAGGGCGCAGTGGCATACATAACCTCACTACCATCTGTCTTGCGATTGACCAGACGGATTTTTATGCCCTTACCTTCCCACTCCTTCATAATTGGATCGATAACGTTCCGGAACCTGAACCCTCCAGTCACGAACCCTTCCAGGGATGCGCGGCGCTCATCAATCGTATCGACAGGCTTGTTTTTATAATAGATTGGCAAAGCTATCAGAAAACCGTACACATCGGGATCGTTGTCCAAAAGAAGATGAATCCTGTCACTGACAACCGGCCTGTTTTCGTCCCGCGCTTCATGAAGGGTGTTGCGGCGGATTTCTTCCGAAGCTGAGTCAAACCCTATTCTGGGCCTGTGTTCCTCGAAGGGTTCGACAAACAGGCTGGGGTAGTATTCAGCGCGCCGCGAAGCCTTTCTTAAGGCGCCATCCGGCGCTTTTTCCTTGATCTCGTAATCAGGCAATATGCCTTCGGCCCGCACTCTTGCGACAAACGCGGCCCTTTCACTGTCTTTTACACTTGGTACCCAGGCCAGACCGATAATACCCGGTGTACGAACAAAGGCCTGTGCGACAAAAGCAGAAAATTCATCCCGTTCCACACTGACGGATGCCTGGTAAAAACTCTGCATGGATTGCAATTCCTGCAGATAGGCGCCGAATTGTTTTTCGACCGCGCTGCGGATCAGCATGGAATCTTTAGTGAATTCTGTATGCAGGCGCCTGGAATCCCAATGCCTGACCCCCATGAAAAAGGCGATAATAATCATAAACAGGATAAATAGAGGAATACCCACTGTCCGTTTACGCTGCAATAAAACATCCCTGTTCAGGAATAGAACAATCAGCGGTGCAAAGACCAGAACGCCCAGCACATCACCCGTATACCAGGTCCACCATGAAAACACCGCATTGTCGGGTGGAATGGTTCTGGTCAGAAGCAAGGTTCCGATCCCGATCGTTCCGGCGATTGCACAACTGACCGGCCCGCCGATCATCATGAATCGCACGATAGCCGAAAGTTGTTCCAGTTTGTTGTGATAGCCAATAAAGCGCCTGATCAGGAAGGCACCAAAAAACGCCTGCAGCGTCGCGCCCATACCGATGGCCACGGCATTCACTATAATGATGACGGATGCAAGATGCACCGGACCGGTAAAATTCTGCACGGCGTTCAGCAGGGCGGAGCCAAGAAATGCGCCAGGCAAAATCCGGTAACCGAAATGATATGTCGCGGCAAGCGCAATGCCCGAGGCCGGCCAGAACACGGTCGCATAGCCGGGCGGGATGGCCAGCAGCAAGCCAAGCCAACCCGTAATATAATAAGCCGCTGCCAGGAGAAATACCTGTGCGGCCCTTTCAAAAATTTCCTTACGAAAAATTGGCTGCATATTGCTTACGAAAAACCTGCCAGATCACTGATCCTACAGTATATTTATTGCCAAATCGTAAGGAAACCCAAATGCATAGCCGGGGATGGCTTTTACCTTTTATTATACAAGCTATCGTTTAATATAGAATACGGCTGATTTCGCTTAAGGCCTTTAAATGGCTGATACAGAATTGAAACATATACTCTACGTTGATGACGAGCCGGATATGCGCATGCTGGTGCAACTGACGCTTGAGAACATGGGTGGTATCAAGGTTTCGCTGTGCGAATCCGGGCTGGATGCCGTGGAAATGGCACAAACCGGCACTGCACAGTTGATCCTGCTGGATGTGATGATGCCGGATATGGACGGGCCTGCCGTTCTTAAAGAAATCCTTAACAATCCAAAAACGGCAAACATCCCTGTCTTTTTCCTGACCGGACGAAGCGCACCGGAAGCGGTTGCATCCTATAAAGATATGGGTGCGAAGGGCGTTTTGTCCAAACCCTTTGACCTCGTTACCCTGCCGGACCAGGTTCGCAGTCTTTGGAAGGAATGCCAGTCATGACGGACGTTGTGGAATTCGCCACTACCCCATCGTATGAGGATGCATACCGCAAACTGCGCATGGCTTATATTGATCGACTGCAAAACAGCGTCGAATCCATCGACCATATTCTCGCCCAGAAAGAAATAGGCACCCTGTCGCGCGATACGCTGCAACGCGCGATGCATCTTGCGCATGGCCTTGCAGGTTCAGGAACCACATTCGGTTTCCCGGAAATTACCATGGCAGGCCAGAAGATTGATATGTTTCTGGTCAGGGCGTTCAAGTCGATGGGCGCGAATGATATACTGAATGAAAAGAATTATCAGACATATGAAAGCATGATGATGATCCTGCGTCATGCCTGCCAGGATGCCTTACAGGCAGACGAAGATGATGAAGGGGTAGTCGCACCGCCCCAGGTTAAATCGGAAACAACGACAGCCAAAAACGATTTCATGGTGCTGATCGTTGATGATGATAATAATCTGTCAGACTTGTTAAGCATACGCCTGCGCCAGAAAAACATTCGCGTAATGAACGCATCGGATGGAGAAACCGCCTTAAAAATCATCCAGCATGACGCGCCGGATCTTGTGGTGCTGGATATCAACCTGCCGGGCATGAGCGGCCACGATATTCTGCGCCGCCTGAAACAGGACCCTGAACATGTTGCCATGCCTGTCCTGATGCTGACCGCCAACGCGCAGGAAAAGGATGTGGTTAGCGCCCTGCATTCCGGCGCGATCGATTATATTATCAAGCCCGCCGATGCCGACCAGCTGGTAGGACGGGTTGAAAAACTTCTTGACGCATCACGTTACACTGTCGTGATCGCGGATAACGATCCGTTGATCCTGCAACTGCTGGAAAGCAAGTTTCGCCATCGCGGATTTAAGGTGCGGCTGGCGGAAGACGGCCAGAAAGCCTGGAACCAGATTTTTAAATTCCTGCCCGATCTCGTGATCCTCGACCGCATGATGCCGGGCAAGGAAGGACTGACGGTCCTGCAGGAAATGCGGATGGAAGAAGCAACCAAAAACACACCGGTTATAATCCTGAGCGCCCGCAAGGAAGAACGGGACATCAACGAAGGCCTGAAACGCGGCGCACAGGATTATATGGTCAAACCGTTCATCGTCGATGATCTGATCAACAAAAGCCTGAAGCTTTTGAAAGAAGCGGAATGAAGCCAATTTTAGATTTTTTTGTCAAATATAATTATGTAATTTTGGCGCCCCCAAATAAAAGTGAACGTTTTCTCAAAATGAATACACTTTCACCATGCTGGCTGGCATCTAGACCTGTTTGCTCATCTTCCTGACTGACGCGCAGCGGCATGAAGGCGTTGACGGCCTTCAGAACGATAAAGGTCATGAACAGTGTATAGGCGATAACCGCGACCGCGCCCGCAATATTGGCAAAGAACAATTGCGTGCCGCCGTAGATCAGGCCGTCCGCGCCTGCAGGGTTCACCGCCTTCGAGGCAAACACCGCTGTCAGGATCGTGCCGACCGTGCCACCGACACCGTGGCAGGCAAAGACATCGACCGTGTCATCCGTTTTCAATTTATGTTTCACCAGGCGCACCGCGAAATTGCAGACCACCGCGGCGACCACACCGATGATCAACGCTGCTTGTAAAGTCACGTAACCGGCGGCGGGCGTAATGGCCACCAGACCGGCGACCGCGCCGACGCCTGCGCCGACGGCCGTCGGGCGTCCGCCGATCCACCAGTCGCACAGCATCCAGATGGTCATTGCCGCGCATGCCGCAAACATTGTTGTACCGGCGGCCTGAGCTGCAATGCCATCTGCCGCCAGTGCAGAACCCGCATTAAATCCAAACCATCCAAACCACAGAAGTGCGGTGCCCAGCAGCATCATCGGCGTGCTGAACCCGTTATTGTCATCCGGGCTGAAATTCGTGCGATTGCCCATCATCAGCGCTGCAATCAGCGCGGCGTAGCCGGAGGTCATGTGAACGACGAGGCCACCAGCGAAATCCAGACCGCCCATCCCGGCGATCCAGCCGCCGGGACCCCAGACCCAATGCGCAACCGGCACATAAACGAACAGCGACCATAACGGCATGATAACAAGCCACGCCTTGAATTTGATTCGTTCTGCGACGGCGCCTGTGATCAGCGCGGGGGTGATGATGGCGAAGGTCGCCTGGAAGATCATGAACAGAACATGCGGGATGGTTTTACCGTAGGTGGCGTTCGGTTCCTGCCCCACATCTTTCAACATGAAGTGATCGAACCCGCCGATAAAGCCGCCTAAAGGGCCGCTGGAAAAAACCAGGCTGTATCCGCAGACCGCCCAGAGCAAGCCGACCACACCAATGCAGACAAAACTCTGGAATTTGGTGGACACAGCGCTGCGCGCCGGGACCATGCCGCCATAAAAGAACGCGACACCGGGCGTCATTAGCAAAACCAAAGCTGTCGCCATCAGCATCCAGGCAATATCGGCACCAACCATGAGAAACTCCAAAGAAAAGATATGTGTTATTTGCAGATCTTATATCCGAATACTGCATATCATTGGAAATTGGTGCGATGCAAGAAAAATTTTAGGGTTCTAACTAAGCTGTCACCCGCAGCGTAGCGGAGGGATCTTGACTATAGCGGTCAGGCCGACCATTGAAGATCCCTCCGCTACGCTGCGGGATGACAGCTTTTTACCGTGAGGTGACAGAGGTTATTTCTTTGCGCCCTTTATATCCAGATCTTCATCCAGGATCACTTCGGGGATATCCGTATCGGACTTGCCCGCACGCAGGCGCTTCCGGGCTTCATGGGCGATTTCTTCGTATTTGTCGCGGATCTTGTCGAGTTCCGCTTCGCTGAGTTCTTCAAGATCCAGTAATACGGTGTGCGCACCCTCTGTAGCCCGAATTAATTCATCGAGTTTCAATTGAACTGCCTTGGAATCCCGGTTCTGAGTGTTCTGGATCAGGAAGACCATCAGGAAAGTGATGATCGTCGTACTGGTGTTCACCGCAAGCTGCCACGTATCCGAAAACCCGAATAAAGGGCCGGACAGGCCCCACACGACAATGGCCCCGGCGGCAATCACGAATGTGGCCGGATGACCCGCCAGACAGGCTGTTTTCTCCGCAAAACGGAGGAACAGGCTTTTATCGTTCTTTGAATAGCTCATGGCCGCCTTTCAGATTTTTCTTAACCGGTTACCAACAAACACTGTACGGTATCAGTTCAGAGTCCAACGGGTATTTCTTTCCATGAGCGCTTTATCAACCGCCGTCCTCCGCCTGCCTGATTTCCGCTGCCTGCTGTTCGCGCGGATGTTCGGAATGATGGCGCTGCAATGCCAGGCAGTGATTGTCGGGTGGCAGGTTTATTCGATCACCAAGGACCCGTTCATGTTGGGCCTGACCGGCCTGGCCGAAGCCATTCCCGCCATCGCCTGTGCCTTGTTCGCCGGGCATATCGTGGATATCAGCAGCCCGCGTAAGATTTATGTCGCCTGCATGGGCGCGCTTCTGGTCAACACACTGATGCTTCTGGTGATGGCGGGCGGGTATGCGGGGATGCATGAAGCGAATATCCTGCCCTGGCTGTTCGCCGGAATATTTTTCTCCGGCCTGGCACGCAGCTTTATTATGCCTGCCTCCTTCTCCCTCCTGCCGCGCGTGGTGGCGCGGTCGGATATATCTTCCGCCTCGGCATGGTTAAACAGCGGTTTTCAGGTGGCGGCAATCGGCGGCCCGGCGGTTGCCGGGATTCTGTATGGCATGGGTGGCCCGCATGTTGCATGGTTGCTGCCTGCTGGATTGATGACGATTGGATTCCTGTCGATCAGAGCAATCCGGGTTGAGCATGTGCCGACCACGGAAAAACGCGAACCCACTATTAAAAGCATTCGCGCGGGATGGACGTTTATTCTGAAGAACCCGATTATTCTGTCGGTTATGCTGCTGGATATGTTCGCCGTGCTGTTTGGCGGCGCGGTCGCCATGCTGCCTGCCTATGCCGACCAGATCCTGCATGTGGGGGCACAAGGTCTTGGCGCCTTACGCGCGTCCCCTGCCCTTGGCGCGGTCATCATGGCGCTGTTCCTGGCCTTACGGCCTTTGCAGAAAATCCGTACCACCACAATGCTGTGCGCTGTGGCAGGGTTTGGCGTGTGCATGATCGGGTTTGGGCTCAGCACTGTATTCTGGCTGTCGCTTTTATTCCTAGCCATCAGCGGCGCGCTGGATTGCGTCAGCGTTGTCATCCGCGCAACCATTGTTCAATTGCTGACGCCCGCGAATATGACGGGTCGCGTTTCCTCCGTCAAAAGCATGTTTATTATTTCGTCGAACGAGATCGGCGCATTTGAATCCGGTGTCGCCGCGAAGGCGCTCGGCCTTGTGCCTTCGGTGGTTATCGGTGGATTTGCGACGCTCGCTGTAGTGGGTGGAACTTGGTTCTTCTCAAAACAAATGCGGAATACGGTGATTGAAACGGGCGAAAAGACTGCCTGACATTTCTTACTGTCATCCCGCAGCGTAGCGGAGGGATCTTGACTATAGCGGCCAACCCGACCATTGAAGATCCCTCCGCTACGCTGCGGGATGACAGATAATGGATACAGAAAAAGCCTCCCCGATACCAAGGAAGGCTTCTCTGTTCCGTTCAGGGAAAGTTTAAGCGGCAATGTTCTGCGCATCGACGCGATGCAGAATGTCTTTCACCATTTTCTTTTGATCGTGATCCGTGGTCTTAACGGCCAACAGGATCGCGCCTTTTTTCACTTCACCTTCATACAGCTTGGCTTCGTGTTCAGGAATGCCGGCGCCGATCAGGCCGCCGACAAGACCGCCAGCGGCTGCGCCCGCGCCGAAACCGGCCAGGCCGGATATTACGCTGCCCGCAACAACAAGGTTCAGACCTGGGATGGCGACCACCCCAGCAGCAAGCACGCCGCCTAAAATCGCGCCTACAATACCGCCAGCCGTGGCACCGGCAGCGGCGCCTTCATCCATTTTATTGCCTTCGTCGATGTTAAAGCTGCGGCCACGGGTTTCATCCGTGACGACCAGGCTGATCTGTTCTTCGGTGACCCCGATCGATTCCAGCTCTGCCAGAGCGTTCTCCGCTGCGAGTCTCGTTTTGAAAGTGGCTGTAATTGTGCTGGACATGTTTAACTCCTGTATAAGATTATATAGATTACTAACCTCTTACCAAGCCAACCGGTTCCGTTCAATGATTGAAAAGCTTTTAACTCCTCCTTCCCCTTTTGCGAACACAGCCGAGAAAAATGCTGTTCCTGTCGTGCTTTTGGACAGTAAGACTTTGAAAGAGCAGAAAACTGGCGCGATGGAAACCGCGCGTATAAAAGACACAGGCTTCGCGGCGCGCCCCGGAACGATTCTTCCGATTTACGATAACAAGGGCCAGATTGTAAAAATCATTGCAGGCCTTGCATCGCCAATCGGTATCTATGATCTTGCAGGCATAGCGGATGCCATAACCAAAAACACATCCTCCATCAGCCTTAAATCCCGCGTTTTTACACTCGAAACAAAACTGAAAGGCGCTGCATTGGAAACCGCCTGCCTCGGCTGGGCGCTGGCAGCGCATCGTTATGATTTTTACAAGAAGGACTCCGCAACCCCTGCCCGGCTGGTCTGGCCCAAGGGAGTTAACAAGGCCCGCGTGCTGGCAATGTTCGAAGGGATTGCGATCATTCGCAACCTCGTCAACACGCCCGCCAACAATATGGGGCCGAATGAACTGGAAGAAGCGGCGCAGTTACTGGCCAAACGCTTTGACGCCAAGATGACGACCGTCAAAGGCAAGCCGCTGGAAAAAGGATTTCCATTGATCCACGCGGTCGGCATATCAAGCCCGCGCGCGCCGCGGCTGATCGATCTGCGATGGGGCAACGCGAAACACCCGAAACTGACTTTGGTCGGCAAGGGTGTGTGCTTCGACACGGGTGGCCTGAATTTGAAACCGGGTCAGTTCATGCTGCAGATGAAAAAGGATATGGGTGGATCAGCGCATGCCCTGGGCATTGCGCTCGCCATCATGGCGCTGAAACTGCCCGTGCGGTTGCGCGTGTTGATCCCGGCAGTGGAGAACAGCGTGTCTGGCACATCGTTCCGCCCGCGCGACGTTTATAACAGCCGCAAAGGCCTGACCGTGGAAACCAGCGACACGGATGCCGAAGGCCGCCTGGTTCTGGCCGACGCGCTGGCGCTGGCCTGCGAGGAGAAGCCGGATCTGTTGCTCGATTTTTCGACGCTGACCGGATCGGCCCGCGCCGCATTGGGTTACGACATTCCTGCCGTTTTTTCCAACACCGAAAATCTGGCGCAGGACCTAAGCACCGTGGCGCTGGCGGAACAGGATCCGCTATGGCCGCTGCCATTATGGCAGGGATATAAAAAGGAACTGGCCAGCGACATCGCCGACCTGAACAATATCGGCACAAGCCCGGCGGGCGCGATTACAGGCGCGTTGTTCCTGGAGCATTTCGTCGAACCGTCCACACAGTGGATGCACATAGATATGTATGCCTGGGAACAGACCGGGAAACCCGGGCGGCCACGTGGTGGATCGGATACAGGGATGCGGGCGGTGGTGAAGTTTCTGGAAGAACGCTACGCGAAATAGCTTAAAAGTGATCTGGCGAAGTCTGTCAGCGTATCATCCCGTGCGCCCATGATGACAATGCGGTCGCCGCTGCGGGCATGGGACAATAAATAGTCTTTTACATCTTCTCGTGTCTGCATGAATTCTGCTTTGCGGCCCAGCAACCTGACATCGCCGATCAGGTCGGCTGAGGAAATATCCTTGACCGTTGTGCCGCCTGCATAAAATATTTCCGGCATTAACAGGACATCTCCTGCATCCATACCTTCCGCAAACGCCTGGGTGATCTCCTTCCGCATCATACGCATGGGCGCGAAGCCATGGGGCTGGAACATGATCAGCAGACGGCCGGAACTTTGGCGCAAAGTTGCGAGGGAGGCGGCGATTTTATCCGGGTTATGGGCGAAATCATCGATGACGGTGACGCCTGCTTTGGTGCCGACCGTTTCAAGGCGGCGTTGGATGCCTTTAAAACCCGCCAACGCGGCGCAAGCCTTTTCAAGGTCTATTCCCGCCATCAGCGCGGCACCGATGGAAGCCAACGCGTTGGAAATATTATGACGGCCTGGAACCTGCAGGACGCAACGTGCCGAACGCCCTTGATGAGTGACGGTAAAGGCGGTTTCATGGGTGGAGAAAGACGGGCCAGAGGCGTTCAGCATGGCGGCCTTGTGATCGATGCCGAAACCAAGGCCGTTCGCCACGTGGGATAAAAGCGCCGCCGATTCCGGATCGTCCAGGTTGACGACCGCGCCGATCCGCGCCTTGCCCAGAAAATCCGTAAACAGGCCGCGCAGTTCGGCAACGGGTTTATGGTCCAGCGTCACGTTGTTCAACACGGCGATATCCGGTGTGAACAAGGCAATGGAGCCGTCGCTCTCATCCGTTTCCGCCACGATCCAGCCGCCCTGCCCGACATGGATGTTGTTGTTGAAGTTCAGCATGACGCCGCCATTGACGATCAGCGGGTCAAGGCCGCAGGCATTGAACACCCATCCAGCCATGCCGGTGACGGTGGTCTTGCCGCTGGTGCCGCCAATGGCAACGCTTTTGCGGGTTTCGAACAGCCACGCCAGAATCTCGGCGCGCTTCATGACCTTCAGGTCCAAACGCCTTGCGGCCTGAACATCAGGAATTGATTCTTCGATGGCGGTGGAGACGACGAGGATATCGCCCGGTTTCACACCGCTGCCGTCCTGCGGGCAAAGATGAATGCCCAGAGATTTGAGATGGGCGAATTTTTCGGGGGATTTGCCCTGGTCATACCCGCGATCCGACCCCGCAACCGCGTAACCTTGAAGCTGCAGAATGGCGGCAAGCGCGCTCATGCCGCTGCCGCCTATGCCGCAGAAAAAATAGGAGGAGAAGGTCACTGCGACAGCGGTTCCGGCGTGGTGGTGGCGGGTGTGCTGGTGCCTCCGGCGAAGCCCGAATCCGGATCGTCATTGAAGCGCGGCACCGCGTTCTTCATGTAGATGTTGCGCTTGCCGAACACACGGGGGTTGGTGGCCTTGGTCAGCGTTTCGGCGGCAATCGAGCCGCCCGTGGATACAGGCTTCTGCGGCAGCGGCACAGGGACGGATGAACCGGTGTTTTCCTTTGCGGCCGATTTGGCATTCGAACCACCTGAATCGAGCGTATTGAAGTCATTATAAGAGTCAGGCGCGCGCGGCTGCATCGGCGTGATGACCGTGTTTTCGTCCCTTTGCAGGGCCGGAATGCCCGGGCGGAATTCCTCCATCCCCTTCATCAGCGGGTTTTCCTGCAGCATGATCTGGTAATCCGGCAGGGGCATCGGACTCGGCTTCATGCCGGTAAAATCAACCACGATATTGTGTTCGTAGGCGAACAGCGCGCCCGACACCGCATCAATCGAAAAGCCGGGAATAACGCCGTTCAGCGCGTTCCAGAAAGCCGTGTCTTCATAACCCGCCTTGATTTCCGCCGTCTTGATGCGGTTACCGGGGGCCAGGCAGGTAATTTTGTAAGGCTGCGTCGTACGTTCCAGCTTGAACGTACGGGGCGGGTTGATGATGTAACGAAAATAACCGTTTTCGACCTGGCACCTGGCGCCTGTGACGCCCGGGGTTGTCAGTGTCACTTCCTCATGCGCCCCCTCATAAATGGTGGAACAGCCTGCAATCAACAAAGCCATGGCAAGGACGGCAAAACGGCGGGTCATGAAAGGAAATCCGGAAAGGAAGAAAACGGGACTTTTCAGTAATTAAGTTTACAGGCTTATGGCAGGACTGTCTATCCACCTCGTCAAACCATTCGTCATCCCCGCCTGCGCGGGGATGACGGTAATATGATTTTAAGCGGCAGTCTTACCCTTCTTCGGCTTTTCTTCAGGCTGTTTCTGGCTGCCTTTGATGGTGAAAACGAGGTCGTTTCCATCCGCTCCCACCTGTACGATGCTGCCTTCGCCGATCTGGCCTTCGAGGATTAACCCGGCCAGCTTGTTTTGGAGATGGTTCTGGATGGCACGTTTCAAAGGGCGGGCGCCGTAGACCGGATCATAACCTGTCGCAGCCAGCCACATTTTCGCTTTTTCATCCAATTCCAGGGTAATCCGGCGATCAGACAGCAGTTTTCGCAGGTATCCGAGTTGAATATCGACGATTCCGGTCATTTGATCCCTGCCAAGGCGGCGGAACAGCAGGATTTCGTCCAATCGGTTGAGGAATTCAGGCCTGAAATGGCGCTTTACAACACTCATGACCTGATCCCGCACGGTTTCGACATCGCCATTCTCACCCAGCCCGGCGAGATGTTCAGCACCCAGATTGGAGGTCATGATCAACACGGTGTTGCTGAAATCAACCGTACGTCCCTGCCCGTCCGTCAGGCGTCCGTCATCCAGAACTTGCAGGAGTATGTTAAATACATCCGGGTGCGCCTTTTCGATCTCGTCGAAGAGTACAACCTGATAGGGCCTGCGGCGGATTGCCTCGGTCAATGCGCCGCCTTCATCATACCCGACATAGCCGGGAGGGGCGCCGATCATCCGCGCGACAGAATGTTTCTCCATATACTCGGACATGTCCAAACGGAACAGCGCTGTATCGTCATCGAACAGGAATTCGGCCAAGGCCTTGGTCAGTTCGGTCTTGCCGACACCAGTGGGCCCCAGGAACAGGAAGGAGCCGATGGGGCGGCGCGGATCCTGCAAACCAGCCCGTGACCGCCTTATGGCATTGGCAACGGCATGGACAGCTTCGTCCTGCCCGACCACACGCTGGCGGATTTTGCTTTCCATCTCCAGCAATTTCTCACGTTCGCCTTCCAGCATTTTGTCGACAGGAATGCCGGTCCATCGGCTGACGACGCTGGCGATATCGTCTTCCGTAACCTCTTCATTGATAATGGTTTCCTGGGTAGCGCCCGAAGCCTGCGACAGTTTTTTCTCCAAATCAGGCAGCTTGCCGTATTTAATCTCCCCGGCTTTGGCCCAGTCACCGGAGCGTTCGGCAGTGTCCAACTCAAATCGAGCCTTTTCCAGCTCTTCTTTCAGCTTCTGGCCTATGCTCAGTTTGTCCTTTTCGGCCTGCCATTGGGCAGTTAGCGTAGCGGATCGGGATTCCAGGTCTTTCAATTCGGCTTCCAGCTTTTCCAGCCGGTCGCGGGAGGCCTTATCCTGTTCCTTTTTAAGGGCTTCGCGCTCGATCTTCAGCTGTACGATTCGACGGTCCAGTTCATCGATCGCCTCAGGTTTTGAATCAACCTGCATGCGCAGGCGGGAGCCGGCTTCGTCCATTAAATCAATGGCTTTGTCGGGCAGGAAGCGGTCTGTGATATAGCGATTGGATAATGTGGCGGCTGCCACAATCGCGGCATCGGTGATACGTACACCGTGATGCACCTCATATTTTTCCTTTAATCCCCGCAGGATGGAGATTGTATCCTCAACCGTCGGCTCACCCACGAAAACAGGCTGGAAACGGCGGGCCAAGGCCGCATCTTTTTCAATATGCTTCCGGTATTCATCCAGTGTGGTGGCGCCGACCATATGCAATTCGCCCCGGGACAAAGCCGGTTTCAGCATGTTGGAGGCATCCATCGCCCCGTCCGCCTTGCCTGCCCCAACCAGCGTATGAAGTTCGTCCAGGAAAATGATGATTTCACCGGCATGGGACCGGATTTCATCCATAACGGCCTTCAGCCGTTCCTCAAATTCCCCCCGGAATTTGGCCCCGGCGACCAAAGCGCCAAGGTCCAGCGCCATCAGCTTCTTGCTCTTCAGGCTTTCCGGGACATCGCCATTGACGATGCGGAGGGCCAGACCTTCGATAATAGCGGTTTTACCAACACCGGGTTCGCCGATCAGGACCGGATTGTTCTTGGTCCGGCGGGATAGAACCTGAATCGTCCGGCGAATTTCCTCATCCCGGCCGATGACGGGGTCCAGTTTCCCATTGCTGGCCGCCTCGGTCAGGTCGCGGGCATAGCGATTTAGCGCGTCAAACTGCCCTTCGGCTGTCGCGGTGTCGGCCGTGCGGCCTTTGCGCATTTCGTTGATGGCCTGATTCAAGGCCGCAGCAGTCGCACCGGATTGCTGGAAGATCCCTTCGATATCCGTGGCTTTAGCCAGCGCCATGGCTTGCAGAACGCGCTCGGCTGTCACAAATTTGTCACCTGATTTTTCAGATAAATTCAATGCGTTATCGAATATTTTTGAGAGATCAGTTGAAATACGAAGGCCGCCGGAGCCACTCCCGGTTACAACCGGGAACTTGGCTACCGCCTGATCCAGTTCCCGCTGTAATTTGGGCAGATCGGCGCCGGCGTTTTTAAGCAGTTTTTTAACCTGGTTGTCCTCATCATCCAGCATAACACGCAACAAATGCTCGGGCTCCAGCGACTGGTGCTTATGCCGCATGGCCAGCGTTTGCGCCTTTTGGAGAAAGGAACGGGTTTTTTCAGTTAAACGCTCAAAATCCATATGTGTCAGCCTTTTGAGATGTTTTATTAAAGTAAAAGATCACTTAATTGCCGCCGCCGTTTATAAAAACCGCTTCTAAACTATATTTTCCGGCAAAATCCCTTTTCAAGCCATTAAGAATAAGAAAAAGGCGGTCGAAAACCGCCTTTTACGAAATACGTACAGGGCGTATTCTATTAAACGTCGGCCATTTCCGAACGGGCATGTTCCGGCTGCGCGGGAGCAATGCTGGCCTGAACATCCGATGGCAGAACAGGCTGTGCCTGGTTGCCAATATCCGGACGGGGCTCGTTATGACGTACGTTTTTAGGCTCAAACCGGCCAGGAACAAAGCCGTCATCACTATTGTCTTCGTAAGCCTGATAGCCGCCGCTTTGTTCGATCCAGCTATTGATAACCCGTTGATAATGTTCGGCATGCTGAAGATAGCTTTCAGCCTGGATCAAGTCGCCGCTGGCGGCTGCATCTTTGGCCAAGGTCGCATATTTTTCCTGAATTTGGTGCGCGGTGCCGCGAATACGTACATCCGGCCCATTGCTGTCGAATACCTGGTTGCGGTTATTGCCACCACCATGACGGCGCTGACCGCCCCCATTGTTGCCATTATTTCCACCACCGCCGCCTCCGCCGCGATTCCTTAAACGTCTGCCCGCCGGTCCGTGTCTCATAGGTGCTCCTGTACTTACGGATCAAGTCTTTAATTGTACGTATGATTCTATCTGATTCACATACGCTTGGCCATACTTCAGACTTCTGAAAAGGGCCTTTTTATGACCGTCCCCAGTTCTGCATCAAAGGCTATGCCTGTGCGAATAAGGGGACTGTATCTGCAACCGCTTTAACCAATCAAGCGAGCGCAACAATAAAAAAGTCATTTATCCCCACAGGCGATCTCCGCAACACGTGGCAGACCGCCAGGATCGGGATGGATGGCGCATAAGCGGAATCCATGTTTTTCCGCGAGTCGCGCTATGCCTTCAGCCTGATCGTATCCGATTTCAAGCAACGCCCGGCCATCGTCAGTCAGATGGTATCGGAGGCGGGAAAAGACAATTTTATACGAATCAAAACCGTCGATTCCCCCGTCCAGAGCCAGAATCGGATCAAAATCCCGAACTTCGGCCCCGAGCGTCTTTATGACATCCGTGGCTATATATGGCGGATTTGATACGATCAGGTCAAACTTTTCTTCGGGTTTTATAGGGTCGAACCAGCTGCCCTGCCGGAAAGCCAGGCGATTCCCCACCCCGTGGCGTTCTGCATTGCCCCGCGCCACCTGCAAAGCCTTTTCTGAAACATCTACCGCCACGCCGGACGCATCCGGGCATCCATATAAGAGTGTGATGGCAATGCAGCCCGTCCCCGTCCCCAGATCCAGAATCCGGCGAGGATTTTTCTGAAGCGCGATATTAACCAAAACCTCAGTATCGTTCCGGGGATCAAGGACATCCGGCGTCACAGTAAAGGTCAGACCGTGAAAATCCGTTTCCCCAAAAATCCGACCCAACGGCTCATTGTTCAGACGGCGTTCGAGCCAGGCTTCGGCTTTTTGAATCGTTTCACGTGAAAGAGATTTATCTGGATTTGCGATTAATTCGGCAGCATCAACCCCGGCGGCATGACTTACAATCCAGCGCGCTTCCTGTTCAGGATGCTCAATGCCGGATTCGGTCAAAGCGGTTTTGAGGGTTTTGTAGAGGGATTGTAGAGTCATGCTGCCTTAAATTATGAAAACGATATGGCTTTTGCAAGACATTTTAAACACGTCATCCCCGCGAAGGCGGGGATGACGTAATATATAGCGCAGAAGAGAAACACTTGCCTTTCCCGACCCATTCCTCCAAAAACGCTGCATGTCGAGCTATCTGAACAAGCTGGGGCCGATCAAATCCCGTTATGACGAGCTGGCCTCCCTTATGGGCCGGGGCGGGCTGGGCGGCGAGGAGTATGTGAAGCTCTCCCGCGAATATGCGGAACTGGCCCCTGTCGTCAAGGCGCTGGAAACTTACGAGAACGCGCTGAAAGAACAGGCTGATCTGAAAGCCCTGCTCAATGACCCCGACATGGCCGACATGGCACAGGCCGACCTGAAAGCCCTGAATGAAAAACTGCCGGAGATGGAACAGACCGTCCGCCTGGCCCTGATCCCGAAAGACGAAGCGGACAGCCGCAACGCCATCCTGGAAATCCGCGCCGGCACGGGCGGCGACGAGGCCGCCCTGTTCGCCGCCGATCTGTTTGCCATGTATAAAGGTTATGCCATTCATCAGGGCTGGCGGATGCAGGTCGTGGAGATGAGCGAGAGCGACCTTGGCGGATATAAAGAGATCATCGCCGAAATTCAGGGCCAGAACGTCTTCGGCATGCTGAAATTCGAATCCGGCGCGCATCGGGTGCAGCGCGTGCCCAAAACCGAATCCGGCGGCCGCATCCATACCTCCGCCGCCACCGTGGCGATTATGCCGGAGGCTGAAGAGGTTGATATCCAGATCGACGAAAAAGATCTGCGCATCGACGTATTTCGCGCCCAAGGGTCAGGCGGCCAGCACGTCAACAAGACCGAAAGCGCCGTGCGCGTCACCCACATCCCCACGGGCGTTGCCGTGGCCGTGCAGGAAGAAAAATCCCAGCATAAAAACAAGGCCCGCGCCATGCAGCTGCTCCGCAGCCATCTCTATGAAGAACAATGGCGCAGGCAGCAGACAGAGATGGCGAAGAACCGGAAGCTGCAGGTTGGCTCAGGCGACCGCTCCGAACGCATCCGTACTTATAATTTTCCGCAAGGCCGAGTGACCGACCACCGCATCAATCTGACGCTTTATAAACTGGATACCGTTCTGACCGGCGAAGCCCTAAACGAAATCATCGACGAACTGATTGCGCAGGATAATGCGGATAAGCTGGCGGAATTGGAAAGTTAGGCTGTTTTACAAGTTCACAAATCGTCCATTGCACTTCTAGGGCGCGCCGACACCGATGATGCGCCCGAAATAAGGATCGCCCAGACGGCCGTAGGTGTTTGTTCCCCAGCAATAGACGGTGCTGTCGTCGCGGATGCCGCATGCATTGCTTGTTCCTGTGCCAATATCTATCCAGCTTGAACCGGTATAGGCGGCAGAAGAAGCGACTTGTGTCGGCACCTTGAGCTGATCATTCGGGGTCGTATTGCCCGCCGCCCCAGCGCCGTTATTTCCCCAGCACCAGGCCGTGCCGTCAATTTTGAGCGCGCAGGGCGTGAAGAAGGCCATCGAAATTTTCGACCATGTGGCACCCCCGATGCTGACCTGCACCGGGCTGGTGCGCTGCGTCGTGGTGCCGTCGCCCAGCTGGCCGTTGCTATTATAGCCCCAGCACCATAAGGTGCCGTCCGTCTTGATTCCGCAACTGTTGACATAGCCAAGCGAGACGCTCGCCCAGGAACCGGTGCCGGAAACCTGCACCGGGGTTGCGCTGTCGGTGGTCGTGCCGTTTCCAAGCTGGCCGTAAACATTATAGCCCCAGCACCAAGCCGCGCCGTCTGTCTTGATCCCGCAGGTGTGATAGCCTTGGCTGGCCGCCGGGACGATCATCGTCCATGCACCGCTGACCTGCACCGGGCTGGTGCGCTGCGTCGTGGTGCCGTCCCCAAGCTGGCCATGATCGTTGGATCCCCAGCACCAGCCGGTGGCGTCACTCTTGACGCCGCAACTCCAGTAGCTGGCAGGCTGTAAGGTACTGTTGATTGTCGCGCCCGGACTTCCTCCGACGGCAATCTGCGCCCATATCCCTGTCACCTGCACCGGGCTGATGGTGCTGTTGTTGGTAGTGCCGTTGCCCAACTGGCCGGTGTTGTTGCTTCCCCAGCACCACGCGGTCCCAGCGGTCTTGAGGCCACAATTGTGGTAGTAGCCGACGCTGACCGATGCCCACGGCCCGGCGAAGGCCGCACCGGCGGCGGTTGGAATAATTCGGTGCGTGCCGGTGGTGCCGTCGCCAACCTGGCCATAGTTATTATATCCCCAGCCATAGAGATTGCCGCTCGATGTCAAGGCGATGGCACCTTGAGAGCCGACGAAAATCTTGCTGGCGGTGAAGGTGGTGTAGGCCGGGACGATCCCGGCGGATTCAAAAGGGTTCCAGACACTCCCGTCGCAATAGTACCAGGGCGTGGTGCCGCCGGTGAATTTCAGACGTCCGGTCTTAGCCGCCGTGCACGCGCCGGTGTCGTTGCCGAATTGTACGAGCATCCGGCCATCGGTGCCCTGCTCGGCGAGGGTCTGCCAGTTTGCGCCGTCGCAGATCAGCAGCCGGGCGGGGATTTGCTCCGGCCCGCCGGTCTGCCGGATCAGCCCCGCCGTGGCGCAGGCGTCACCGGGCTGCGTCTCGGCGGCAAAAGCTCCGGGCATATATAATAATATTGCGGCAAAGGCCAGGCCGATAATGGAAGAACGCAGGTTCCTGTTCATAAAATCCCCTTGGTGATCGGGGAGTTCATAAACCCATAAGCTGAAGGGTCACATGCGTCTTTACCCTTTCGGGTTGGACATACACGAATGTCTCCCCGACCAAAGTCGAGGAGTGATTTGACGGTCACAAACCGCAGCTTATAAGGGGTTATGATGCCCCGAATTGCTTATCGCAATTCAACAGGAAGCATATATAAAGAAAACGGCATTTGCAAGATGGACTGGCGGGGCTGGAGAAATTAAAATTATATCTTAGCGGCTACGACTATAGCCGCGTTCCTGACGTTGGACTCTCGGTGTTTCAAGTCTTTCGCGAACCTCTTCTATCCGGCGTTCTCGTTCTCTTTGTTTTTCAGCTTCAGTTTGTCCATCATGGGCTCTTGAAAAACCTTCACGGGTCCTGCCCTGAGCTTGACGTGCCATCTCAGCAACCCTGGTCTCTCTTAATGCCCTGAACATTTCCTGCCTTTCCTGATCCCATTCGGGTGATTTCTGTTTTTCTTCTTCACGCCTTCTTTCAATAGTCGTTGATAGTTCAATATTTTCAGAAGAATGACGCGTTGAAAGATCTGACTGCTGAGCAGAAAATGAGTTTCGAACATCTAAAACTGCCCTCTCTGCTTTGCCAGTAATATCGGTTAAAATAGCCCGGCAAGTTTCCAGCTGAGTTTGATCACGCCTTGCACCCCCAAACGCTTTATAAAATATGCCGGCATTTTCTTGACGACCAATGATAGCGTCAACCTTCTGCTGGGTTTCGCGGCGCTGAGCGCCATAAATTCTTTCATGATTTTGCCGCGCATCGCTTACAGCCCTTAGCATCTGAAGTTCCAAAGCTGCGCGTTCCTGCCTTTGACGATCCGAAAGTTCGCGCCTTTGCTGGCTGGCCCATTGATCAAATTCTCTTTTATTCATGACACCCTCTTTTATAAGAATTAATAATACTATAATTATTATGCAATATTATTGCAACTATGCTACTTTATCGAAATTTTTCAATTCGTTAGCCTTTTCCTCCACCATCTTCACGATGTGGTCGACTATGCTCTCATCGCCTTCGCGTAATCTGTGCGCGGTCTGGCCGCCGATATAGATCTGGTGGGTGCCCTTGCCGCCGCCGGTCAGGCCGATATCGGTCATCAGCGCCTCGCCGGGGCCGTTGACGACGCAGCCAATGATGGAGACGGTCATGGGCGTGGTGACGTGCTTCAGACGGTCTTCCAGCGTCGCGACGGTTTTGATCACGTCGAATTGCTGGCGCGCGCAGGATGGGCAGGCGACGATGTTCACGCCGCGGTGACGCAGGCCGAGGCCTTTCAGGATTTCAAAACCGACCTTCACTTCCTCCACCGGATCGGCGGAGAGGGAAACGCGGATCGTGTCCCCTATTCCGGCCCACAGCAGATTGCCGATGCCGATGGCGGACTTGACCGTGCCGGTGGTCAGACCGCCTGCCTCTGTAATGCCAAGGTGCAACGGATAATCACAAACCGATGCCAGCTGCATATAGGCGGCGACAGCCATGAACACGTCGGACGCTTTGCAGGAAATTTTGAAGTTGGTGAAGTCGTGGTCTTCCAGGATCTTCATATGGCGCTGCGCGGATTCCACCATCGCATCCGGGCACGGCTCACCATATTTTTCCAGCAACTCGCGCTCCAGCGACCCGGCATTGACGCCGATGCGGATGGAGCAGTTGTAATCCTTTGCGGCGTTGATCACATCGCGCACACGGTCGGCGGAGCCGATATTGCCGGGATTGATGCGCAAACAAGCAGCACCGTTTTTCGCCGCTTCGATTGCGCGTTTATAATGGAAATGAATATCGGCGACGATCGGTACCGTGACTTCGGGAATGATCTGTTTCAGCGCGGCGGAGGATTCTTCATCCGGGCAGGACACGCGGACGATATCCACCCCCGCCACTTCCATCGCCCGGATCTGGGCGATGGTCGCCTGCACGTCATGTGTCAGGGTATTGGTCATGGACTGCACGGTAATCGGCGCATCCCCGCCCACGGGCACGTTCCCCACCATGATCTGGCGGGATTTGCGGCGCTGGATTTGCCGCCAGGGGCGGTGGGCTGTGTGGTCGGTGGTCATGGTTTAAGGTTTATCCTATTTGAAACCCTTCAATCAAACTTCAATTCCCAAAACATTTATTATGTAATTAATACAGGTGAATTTGAGCACTTTTTTGATTTCGTACGTTGGAGAAAAACATAGTCAGGAGGATTCCAATGAGTAAACAGGTGTATAAAATTATCGGATGCAGCGCCCTGCTGTTTTTAGGAGCTTGTGCATATGATCCCTATTACAAGCCTTTAGCCGCACATAATTATTATGCGGACGAGCCGCATTTTGATGCATATCCGGGACCAGGACCTGGTCGTTATCATGAGCGTGAATGGCACGGATATGACCGTCGCTGGGATGATGATGATAGGTATCGTTATTATCATCGGTAAAAATTTACCGCACAGTTCCCGATGACGCCCCCGGAATGCGGATCGGCTTATATGCCTCATCTTGCGGTTTCAACTTTGGTTTTTCCATTTGAACCGGTGTCGGCTGGGGCGGCATGGAATCTGTTGCCGGTGCGGGTTTAATGGCGGACTGCCATGCAGGCGGCGCTGTTCCAGCCGGTGTAACAGGTGTGGCCGGTTTCAGAAGTTTATTTCTGAGTGATGTCGGCTTCATCGCATCGGGATCCAGTTTAATACCGCGCGCCACGTCACCTTTTGCGCCGAGCGCCGGAACAATCTGGCCATCGACCGTAAATTCAAGGCCGCCAATATTGCCGGTGGCAAGGACCAGCCCTGTTTCATTCGGCACCATATAGGTTTCACCGGGATTGAGGACCTGTGAAATAATCGGCTTGCCGGCAGAGTTGCGGATTTCAACCCAGGTGTTGTCCTTAACAGCAATGACGATGCGGGAGGGCGGCGGCGCGACGGCAGCGGGCAGAGCAGGTGTTCCCGGAATGCTTACGGGTTGCGACAGGCTTTGCGCAGCCGCAGCGGCAGACTGTTGCGGCGCGGGCGAAGGCAATGATGTTGGCAAAGGTTTGGTTGCTTCAGCTTTAATATCGGCAGAAACAGATGGAATTTCTTCCGGCCCGCCGGATATTTTCTTGGAACCGCCAAAGATGGAAAACATGATGGCGATCAGGATGACAGCGGCCAGCGACGCGCCAATCAGGAATATGCCGGGCAGTTTGCTGTCGGACGCGGCGACGGGGAAATTCAGTTCGGGCTTTGCCTTATTACCCACCGACTGGATCTTAAACAGATGCACCATCTTGTCGCCGTCGAGACCGAGGTATTCGGCATAGGCGCGGACGAAACCGATAGCATAAACCCGGCCCGGCAATTCGTCGAGCTTTCCGTTCTCGATGGCTCCAAGTTGTTGAGCGCGGATACGCAGGACAGACTCCACATCCTCAAGCGACTGGCCGTAATGCACGCGCGTGCGGCGCAATATCTCACCGACCGGCATGTCGGTGTAATATTCCAGCTGCTTGGCCTGGCTCTCTTTTGCGGCTTGCGCGTTCATCTAAAGGACTGTCTATAAGGAAAAAACAACCATCCCGGCAATCTAAGCCGTTTCAGGTCATTTTTCCAGCCCTAAGGCTTCAGGTAGGCCGGGGTTGAAACCTCAGACACGCATCGCCCCTGCTCTTTCTGCTTTTGCTCAAAGAAAGCCGTGCAGGCCTGGGCGCCTTTTGCAGGAACATCATAAAGAAATTCAATATTTATGCCTTTTTGATACCCCCTCATAATAAAGCGGCAAGTCGAACCTTCAACGCGTTCTACCGTTCTGCATATGGTTTCCGGATTTGATGGCTCGTCAGCCGCGGCAAGACCTGCATTCAGCAAAAAGACAGCTGCTATCCCCGAAGACACGATTTTATTCATGGCAATTCCCCTGTTTACGTATAATCTTTATGTCTAGACTGCTTTTGCCTTCTTTTCAAGCCCATAGGCGGCATGAAGGGTCCGCACCGCCAGTTCGGTGTAATCCTGGGAAATCAGGACGCTGATCTTGATTTCGGAGGTGGAAATGACCTGGATGTTGATACCCTTTTCACCCAGCGCCTTGAACATGCGCTGCGCAACGCCTGCGTGGCTGCGCATGCCGATGCCGACGACGGAGATTTTGGCAACGCTTTCATCGTAACGGACCTCTATGCCTTTCAGCTCCGGCACGTTTTTCAGCACTTCCTGGACGCGGGCCAGATCGGCGCGGGCGACGGTGAAGGTCATGTCCGTCGTCTGTCCATCCTGCGACATGGTCTGGACGATCATGTCGACATTGATGCTGGCATCCGCCAGCGGGCCGAAAATGCCGGCGGCGATGCCGGGACGGTCGGGAAGTTCCAGCAGCATAACCTTGGCTTCATCCTTGGCGATGGTCACGCCGTTGACGACTTCCTGTTCCACGATGTCTTCCTCCTTCGTCACGATGGTGCCGGGCAGATCGCTGCCGATACGGCTGTCGAATGTCGATAAAACCTGGACCGGCACGCCCCATTTCATGCCGATCTCAACCGAGCGGCTGTGCAGGACCTTGGCCCCCACCGATGCCATTTCCAGCATCTCCTCATAAGAAATCTTTTTCAATTTCCGCGCCTTCGGCACGATACGGGGATCGGTGGTATAGACGCCTTTCACATCCGTATAGATATCGCAGCGGTCGGCCTTCAACGCCGCAGCCAGCGCGACGGCGGAAGTATCGGACCCTCCGCGGCCCAACGTACTGATCCGCCCACGCGGACTGACGCCCTGGAACCCGGCGAGGACACCGACTTCGCCCTCTTCCATCCTGCGCCTCAATTCCTCGACCTTGATTTCAGTGATGCGGGCCTTGCCATGGACGTCGCTGGAAATCAGGGGCAGTTGCCAGCCCTGCCATGAACGCGACTGTATGCCCCGCTTCTGCAGCGCGAGTGCCATAAGTCCGGAGGTGACATTCTCACCCGTTGCGACCACGGCATCATATTCGCGGGCATCGTGCAAAGGGCTGATCGCGCGGCAATATTCGACGAGTTGGTTGGTAACCCCGGACATGGCGGAAACCACCACCGCGACCTTATTCCCGCGCGCGACCTCAGCCGCGACCTTATCCGCTGCGTTTTCGATTTCCTTGATCCCGGCGACGGACGTGCCGCCGAATTTCATAACTAATACGCTCACTTACAACCCTTACCGAAACCCTTGGCCACCAAAGCTTTTTCTTGTCATTCAGACAGTCAATAATCCATACTGTCCCGGTAAAAAAAACGCAAAGAAAGTTTTTGCATGCCTGCCAGCGCCACGAGCATAGACGATGCCGAAATCGCCCGGTTCGCCCGTGACTCCGCCCATTGGTGGGATGAAAAAGGGCCGTTCCGCCCGCTTCACCAGCTGAACCCTGTGCGTATCGGCTATATCCGCAAACAGATCTGTACCCATTACGACCGCGGCGACCGCAGCCTGACGCCTTTTAGCGGCTTGAAAATACTGGATATCGGATGCGGCGGCGGCCTGGTCTGCGAACCACTCACCCGCCTGGGCGGCCGCGTCACCGGCATAGATGCTGATTTGCAGGCGATTGAGGTTGCCAAAGAACATGCCGTCCAGTCTGACTTGTCCATTTCCTATCAGAATAGCGCTGCCGAAGACCTGGACAGGACTTTTGATGTCGTTACGGCGCTGGAGGTGATCGAGCATGTCACCGACCGCACTGCTTTTATCAAAACCTGCGCAAAACTTTGCAAGCCGGGCGGATTAGTGATTATATCCACATTGAACCGCACCCCCCGCTCCTTCGCATTAGGCATTCTGGCGGCGGAATATATTTTGGGATGGGTACCGCGCGGGACGCATGACTGGAAAAAATTCATCAAGCCGTCCGAACTGGCCCGGCTGGGACGCGACAGCAAGCTTTCGCCGCGTGATGTGACGGGGTTGATCTTTAACCCAATCAAAAACCGTTTCGAACTTTCGAAAACCGATATGGCCGTCAATTATCTTCTGACCATGGAAAAATCGTGAGTACTGTATTTTTTATTTTGATGATCATATCGATGCTGGCCGTACTAGGTGCTTTAAGCATCGGCCTGTTTTTCATGAGCCGCGAAGGCGATGAAAACCGTAAGAAAAGCAATCAATGGATGCGCGTGCGCGTCTGGCTTCAGGGCGTCGCGATTGTGATGTTCGCTCTGGCGGCAATGACGTCGGGGAAATAATCAGACTTCCGGTTTTACATCAAACTTCGCGCCTTCGATTTTCGCATGCGCGAAGATGGCGCCGTCCAGTTTGGCGCCTGAAAAGTCAGCCTGGCGGAGGTCGCAGTTGCTGAAGTTGGTGTAGCACAAATCCGCGCCTTTAAAGTTGGCGTTGCCGAATTGCGCGCCGGACGCATTGGCGTAGCGCATGCTGCAGCCGGACATATCGCAGACGGTTTTTTTGTCTTTGGTCGTATCGAAACGCAGCGGACTGAAATTGCTGTTCCGCATATCGGCATGGCTGAAATTCGTACCCTTGAAACTGGAAGCGCGGAAATCGACGGTGCGCAGTGTGGCGCCACGGAAATCCGCATTGTCCAGAACGGCGTTCTGCATCTGCAGATCGGTCAGGTCCATGCCGCACCAGCGCGCGCCGACAGCTTTCAGCGCCGTCAGTTTTTCCTTGGCCAGGGATTGCAGGGGACGAAGATCATAGCCGCTTAAATCCAGCTGCTTGCCGGTTTGCCCGGCGGACGACACCCAGTCGCGATGTTCCTTCACCAACTGCGCCAGAGGCTGTTCCAGCTGGCTCAACTGCTTGCCCGCATTGTCGTCGGTGACAGAATCCTGGAGATCGACGCCGCTGTTGCGGATATCGTCCATTTTCACGCCCGTCAGAATGGTAGAGCGCATATTCGCGCCCATCAGCTGCGCCCCGCCCAGTTCGGCCTGCGTCAGGTCGGCGCCTTCGAATTTAGCGTGACGCAGATCCGCGCCGCTTAAAACAGTCTTTGCCATGATGGCATCAGAAAAATCGGCATTGTTGGCGAGCGTGCCGGACAAGCGCGCACCGGTCAGGTTCGCACCGCGGAAATTGACGCTCTGCCCCTTGGTGTTGAAATCCCCGAACCCGCCATCACGCAGATCGGCCTTGTCCAGGTTCGCGCCCGACAGATCGGCGCTTTCAATCTTCGCGCCGCGCATATCGGCCCGGATGAAAACGGTTTTGTTGAGGTTGGCGTTGGTCAGGTCGCAGGCGTAAAGCGACGCCTCTTTAAAATTGGCGCCCGCCAGATTCATTTCACGCATGATGCAGCCGCTGAAATCCGCCTGACGCATATCCTTGTCTTTTAAAGATAATGTGCTGAGGTCGATCCTGCGCAGAATCGCCCGTTTTCCACCCACGCGACCGTCCATGAACAGCTTGTGCAGTTCGGCGATCTCGTCGATTTGCTCCTGAGTCATTTTGACGGATTGTTGGGTCTGATTGTCGGGCATTTGTAAACCTTGGCTATCTAATATAATTGGCGAAAAACCCTAAGGAAGTTTTAAGGTTTTGAATCTTTTGCTCAGGGAAGCATGGACGGCGGCAGGACGGCCTTGAAAAAAGCCAAGGCTTCCGCCGAATCCCAGTCGGCATCACCGGTGAAAGTATATACGATCTGCCCCTCGGGATTAACAAGTATTGTCGTGGGCAAGCCCTTCATATCAAAGGACTGCCATATAAAGAAGTCCTTAACGTAATACGCGTCGATATCGGGCAGGTTTTTCTGCTTGATCAGATATTTTAAAGCCGCTCCGTTGGCAGGCATGTCAGAGGAAACGAGAAGGACTTTAAGTCCCTGCACGTCCCTGACACGGTCCTGCAGTTTTTTTAGAGATGGCAATTCTGCGATGCAGGGCGCACACCATACCGCCCAGAAATTGATCAGCCGCCACGGTTGGCCCGGACCGAAGGCAAGGCTCGAAGATTGATCCTTGAAATCAAACAGAACGATCTTTTCAGGGAAGGGCTTTGCCTCCGCCGAGAAGCCGTCGAGCGTAGCGGCGAAATTGTCGATAGGGCCGACGCCAGCCTGCGCAGCGCTGGTGAAAACCAGCAGCATCAGGGCCAGGATTGCGCCCTTGCGCAGCGCGGACAGCCGTGTATAGAATTGAGGCATGAAAAAGCTCCTGCCCTTGTATACAATTCTCGCGATCCTGATGTCCATGCCCCTGTATGGCTGCGGTATCAAGCCATCGGACATCGAGCCGCCGGGCGGAAAGAAAACCGATTTCCCGCGCACCTATCCGGATATCAGGCTGGACCAGCCGCCGATGCCCCATTGACCGGGTTCATTGAAAAAAACGGCATCCTTCATGCAGAAGATGTCCCCCTAACCGAGGTCGCCAGGCAATTCGGCACGCCCGCCTATGTTTACAGCGCAGGCACCATCCGCGATTCGGTGGGCCGCCTCCAGAAAGCCTTTGCCCATACCCTGCCCGCCGAAAGCCAGCCGCTGATCGCGTTTGCCTGTAAGGCCAACAGCAATTTATCCGTGCTTAAAATCATGGCAGGTATGGGATTGGGGGCGGATGTGGTTTCGGGCGGCGAAATGCAGCGCGCCCTGAAAGCGGGAATCCCGGCTGAAAAAATTGTCTTTTCCGGTGTCGGCAAGACAACGGTCGAAATCCGTAATGCCATTCAGGCCAATATCCTGCAGATCAATGTTGAGTCAGCGCCTGAACTGGAACGCATAGGCCGCATCGCGGAAGAATTGAAACGGCCTGTGACCGTGGCGTTGCGTTTTAACCCGGATGTCGAGGCCGGAACCCATGCCAAAATCACAACGGGCAAGGAAGAAAATAAATTCGGCCTGCTGCAGAATGAGATTGAAACGCTCTATCGCTATGCGGCCAATCATCCTTACCTGAAGCCTGCGGGCCTCAGCCTGCATATCGGGTCGCAACTGACGGAACTGGGGCCGTTTCGTGAGGCATTTGCCAAAATGGCGGCACTGGGGCAATCGCTGATCGAATCCGGCCTGCCGCTGGATAGCCTGGACCTTGGCGGCGGACTCGGTATTGTGTACCAGAGCGAAAGCCCGCCCAGCCTTGAGGAATACGCGGAAATCGTGCGGGATGTGATTCATCCGCTCGGGACGAAAATTATTCTGGAACCGGGCCGCCTGCTGGTCGGCAGCGCGGGGTTGCTGCTGACCTCCGTTGAGTATGTGAAGCGGACGGCCAGCCGCCGCTATGTGATCCTGGATGCCGGTATGAACGAATTGCTGCGCCCTGCCCTGTATGAAGCGTGGCACCCGATCCGGGCGGTGAAGCACGATCATGGACCCATCACCCCGTGCGACGTCGTCGGCCCGGTTTGCGAGACGGGCGATACATTTGCGCTGGCGCTGTCCCCGCCCGAGCTTGCGGAGGGCGATCTGGTCGCGATTATGGCGGCGGGGGCTTACGGCTTCGCCATGGCGTCCAATTACAACACACGGCCCTTACCGCCCGAGATACTGGTGGATGGAAGCCGGATGACAATTGTTCGCCCCCGCCAGACGGTTCAGGATATACTGGAGTCTGAACTCTCAGCCGCGACCTGAAAAAACCATGATCGATCCGCTGAACCAGAATCATGTGACCATGATGGACCGCCTGAAACGGTCCCGCCGCGCTGCGTTTGCCGTGATCATGCTGGAACGCCTGTCCACCGCGCTGTGGCGCATATTCACATGGGCCGGATTGTTTGCGGGATTGTGGCTGCTACAGATTCCCAATATTTTTGAACAAAGCGGCACCGTCACCGCGTGGTTTGTGTTTCTGGGCGGAATTGCATGGCTGTGCTGGCGCGACATTCCGTCGCTGCGCCGTCCCACAACCGAAGAGATTGACCGCAGACTGGAACAGGCGGGATCTATTGCCCACCGCCCGCTGGCCATGCTGGACGACAAACTGTCCAACCCGCGCCAGGCGACAACGCGCATCCTGTGGAGCACGAACAAGGAACAGGCGCTGGCCGCCATTCGCGCGCTGCGCCTGCCCCGACCAAGTCCGTTGCTGGCATCGCGCGACCCGGCGGCGCTCCGGATTTTTGTCGCCATAGTGGTGATTGTCGGCGTAATCGTTGCAGGCCCGCAGGCATCCATGCGTTTGAAACAGGGATTGTTTCCCTTTCACTTCGGCGCGTTGGATGAAGCTGCGCGGCAGGATGTCAGCATCTGGATCACGCCGCCGGATTATACCGGACTGAAGACCATCATCCTGGGTGGCGGTCGCGTCAAGGATCCGGTTCCCGTGCCTGCCGGAAGCACGATCAAGGTGCGCGTCAGCAAGGGATGGTCGACGCCGAAACTGACCATGGGGAAACAATCCCTTCCCTTTAAACAGCTGGAGGATGGCAAGTGGAGTCTTGAGGCACCGGTCGCGCAGGGCACGCATCTGATCATCCGCCAGGGCCTGTCGAAAAAAGCGGATATCGCCTATGACTACAAACTCGATACACCGCCCATCATCACCGTCAAAGGCGAACCGAAAACCCTGCAGCGCGGGCAATGGCAATTTGAGACAACCGTAAAAGACGATTATGGCGTCACCAACCTGACCTTACACATGACTCTCGATCCGTCTGTGACGGACAAACCGCTCGGCAAACCGGTCAAGGATACGAAGCCGGTTCTTACCCCAGGCAATCTGGAGGTCAAGCTAAACCCCGTCTATGACATGACCTGGCACAGCTGGGCCGGACTCCCTGTGATCGTGACGCTGGAAGCGACGGACCATCTGGGACAGTCCAGCACGACCGCGCCGATGAAATTGAAACTGCCGGAACGTATGTTCCAGCATCCGGTGGCCGCCGCCCTGAACGGTATGCGCAAACGGCTGGCGTGGACACCGGAGGCATCGGCATCCAATATTGCTTTTGAACTTGAAAAAATCATGAGCGCCCCCGGCGCATATCGCGGTGACATTGTCGTGTTCCTGTCCCTGCGCAGTGCCGCCAGCCGCCTGTTTTACGATCCGACCGTCCCAAGTGCGGAAGCGGTGATCGCGCAGCTCTGGGATACGGCGGTAAAAGTTGAAGACGGGAACCTGCCTCTCGCCGCGCGGGATTTTCAGCAGGCGAAGGAAGACCTCGAAAAACTTTTAAGCGATCCGAAAGCGACGCCGGAACAGATCGCGCAGGCGATGGAAAAACTGCGCACGGCCCTCGGCAAATATCTGCAGGAAACCATGACGGAAATCCAGAAGCGCATGGCCGCAAACGGCCTTAAGCCGCTGGACAACAACCAGATCAACAATCTGTTGAGCCCTGAAGATCTGCAGGCCTTTCTGGATCAACTGCAATCGCAGGCTCTGACCGGTGACAAGAATGCGGCCCGCGATATGCTGTCGCAACTGGGCGATCTGACCAATTCGCTTGATCCGTCCATGAGCACGGAGGTGCCGAAGGACCTGAAGTTCATGGCCGATGCGATGAAGGAAATGCAGGATATACTGGAGAAGCAGGAAGACCTGAAAAAACAGACACAGGGCAACGAGGATAATAAAGAAAAAAGCGAACAGCAGCAGAAAGAACAACAGGCGCTGATTGATCGCCTGGAAAGCATGATGCTGAAGGCGGATGAAGCGCTCGGCAAAATTCCGGAGAATATGCAGAAGGCCGATGAGGAAATGCGCGGCGCGGCGGAAAAACTGGGGCAGAACAAGCCGGGCGATGCGGCAAGAAAACAACAGGCGGCGATCGACAAACTGAAAGAAGGCAAGAGCGATATGGCCGAACAAGCCAAGCAGCGCATCAAGCAGATGATGGCAATGGCCATGGGCGGTGCAGGCCTCGATCCGCTCGGTCATCGCAACGGCATGAACAAGGGGCCGGGCATGTTCCCCAATTCCAACATCAAAATCCCCGACCAGGCGGAACGCAAGCGCGTGCAGGAAATCATGAAAACGCTGCGGCAAAAATCCGGCGATTTAAGTCGCCCGGATTACGAACTGGATTATTACAGACGGCTGATGCGGCAATTTTAGAGAATAGATCCTCCGGTCAAGCCGGAGGATGACAAATAAAAAAATATGAAATAAATAAGTTAAGGCACAAACTTAACCGTAGCGCCCTTAACTCCGCCCGAAGGCTCAGGATAGGTCGTCGAAAATTTCATTTCTTCCTGAGCGGCCATTTCATCTTTCGGTTTCGGCACGATCCAGCCTTCACTGTCCTTCCCATCCGTCAGTTTCAGGGAGGCGCGGATTTGCGGAACACCCACCGCATGACTTTTCAGGTTGATGATACGGCCTTCGATTTTTACGACGCGGATGCCCTTGTCATTCGGCGCGACAATAGCATGAACCTGATCGATGGTCAGGCCTTCGCCCGGCAGCGGTGTTTCAAGGCCCAGCGCATCATAAAGCACAATGGCGGACGGCCAGGTCTGCACCACAGACTCACGCATGGGAATGGACACACCGACGGCCAGTATGACCGCAACCGCCGCAGCCGCATACCCGGCAAGGCGCCCTTTATTCGAAGATGGCAAAGTAGCTTGTGATAATTGAGGCGCAGGCGGCGCATCTTTAAGCGGCTTGACCGATTCGGGGATTGATTCCATCGGCAGGACGTCACTGCCCCCACCCTCACCCTGTGCCGACTCGCCGTCTTCGGTCTGGTACCATTCATGACCGCAGGCCGTGCAACGCACGCGCCGCCCTTCCATGCCTATGGCATGGGCAGGGACGAGATAGCGGGAATGGCAGTTTTCACAGATCAGTATCATTGGACAGCCGAAGCGGGTTTAATCCCATCCTGAATTCTGGCAGGATAATCGCGAACTGACAACGGCGGGGATCATATGCTGAAGGTCTTAACCACTATTCTTCTGGTTTTATGCGCAAACCAGGCCTTTGCCGATTCGCCGCCAGTCGCCTGCACGGGGGCGGACAAGGCCTGCCTGCTGAAGGAACTGGACGCATCCGCCACCTCTATTGGCAAGACCGAATGGCGGGACCAAACCAGGCGGGAACTGGCGAAGCTGCTGACCCATAACAAGCAGCCGGATGACGCGATTGCGTTAATCGACAAAATTGAAACCCCGGATACGAAGGCCATGACCATACGCGGCATTGGCATGGCGGCGGCGGAAGGCAAGATCGCGACGCCGGAATTGTTTACGAAACTCCAGAAAGAGGCGGATAAAATCACCGATCCGCCCTCCCACGCCATCGCCCTGACTTATATCGCCATGTCCCAGGCTTTCGCGGATGACGATGCGGGCGCCATGGCCACAGCGCAAGGGATGGAAAACGCCGCCCTGCGCAACAAGGCCCATAACGAGGCCGCGAAGATTCAGGCTGATCGCGGCGATTACAATGCCGCCATTGCCAGTATCGCAGCGATTGAAGACCCGGCCTTCCGCGACAAGGCGCATGGAATTATCTCCGGCATCTTCGCCGACCATAAAAAATATGATGAAGCCATTCTTTCCGCGGATAAAATTACCGATACTTATAAAAAATCGCAGGCTATATTATATATCTTAGCCAAACAGATTACGCCCAAGGAAGTTTCGATTGGAACGAATGAACCGTAAACAGATTTTATCTCCCTTCCGTCATCCCCGCGAAGGCGGGGATCCGGCGGGCGTAGAGAGCGATGCCGGAAGGTTCGCACGTTCTGCATACGCATTGTGCCCATATGCCCAATTACCCTCCCTGCACCACCGGATCCCCGCCTTCGCGGGGATGACAGGAAAAGGCGCGGGGATGACGGGTTGGAATGGTATGATGGTAAGAGGTACATGCTCATGATCCGTTTTGAACATGTCGGCCTGCGCTACGGCATCGGCCCGGAAGTCCTGAGCGATATCAGCTTTACGCTGGAACCTGGGTCGTTCCATTTCCTGTCCGGCGCCAGCGGTGCGGGCAAAACGTCGCTGATGACGCTGATGTATCTCGGCCGCCGCCCGACGCGCGGGTTGGTTTCGATGTTCGGTCATTCCATCAACGGCATGAGCCGCGCTGAACTTGCGCCCATCCGCCAGCGCATCGGCGTGGTGTTTCAGGATTTCAGGCTGATGCCGCATCTTTCCGCCTTCGACAACGTTGCCTTGCCTTTGCGTATCCAGGGGAAGCCGGAAAAAGAAATCCGCACCAACGTCAATGAATTGCTGGAATGGGTAGGCCTGGGTGACCATATGACCGCCCTGCCTCATACCATGTCAGGCGGGCAACAACAGCGGATTGCGATTGCACGCGCGGTCATCACCCGCCCGCGTCTGCTCATGGCCGACGAACCGACTGGCAACCTGGACGACGAAATTGGTTTCAGACTGATGAGCCTGTTCGAGCAGCTGAACCGCATGGGCACCACCATCATCATTGCAACCCACAACCAGCAACTGATGGATAAATTCAGCCATACGCGCATGATGCTGGACAAGGGCGGCCTGACGATTGAGGAGTCGAAGGCGGCGTTGAAGAAGAAGTTGCATGGAATGCATTAGTGGAGAAGCAGT
Source organism: Alphaproteobacteria bacterium (assembly GCA_044220535.1). Classification (GTDB taxonomy): domain Bacteria; phylum Pseudomonadota; class Alphaproteobacteria; order Micavibrionales; family Micavibrionaceae; genus JBDHTS01. The sequence goes on from JBGAQU010000007.1 coordinate 46,296, forward strand.
TTTATGTTTATATTCTTGCCAAAGCGCGCAACAGCACGTTTTATGTGGGGATGACTTCCGAGCTTGCCAGAAGAATTTCAGAGCATAAGAATGAGATAGCTGAAGGGTTTACAAAAAAATACGGCGTTAAAATGCTGGTTTATTATGAGGTTCACCAGAATGCTGAAAGTGCAATTATCCGCGAGAAGCAACTTAAAAAATGGAACAGGCCATGGAAGATGCGATTGATCGAAACGATGAATTCGGACTGGAAGGATCTTTATGAAGACATTTGCGCTTAATCCGCCATCTCTCTCCAGACGTCATCCCCGCGAAGGCGGGGATGACGGACTGTGGTAAGATGTTGATATGATAAAAAACCCCTTCAAGGAAAAGCGCCTGGGCCGTGCAGAGACGCGGCGGTATGATCTTCCGCTGAATAAAGGCAGCGGAACCGGGTTCCTGACATTGCTGATTGGGTTGATGACGTTTCTGGCAGTACTGGCGCTGTCTGCCTCCTTCGCCCTGTCCGCCATGACGCATCGCTGGTCGAGCGGGCTGGAAAACCGGGCGACGGTGGAAATTTCGGCGAAGGGTGCGGACAGTAAATTACTTTCACCGGAACAGATCAAGGATGAAGCCGCGAAGATCGACAGCGTCCTGAAATCGCATCCGGCTGTCAAAGCCAGCCATATCCTGACCGATGAGGAAATCCAGGCGCTCGTAAAGCCGTGGCTCGGCGAAGATTTGTTGCTGGATAATGTTCCCCTGCCCGGCCTGATTAGTGTCGATTTGCAAAACTCCAATCCGGATGCGTTGAAAGGCCTGTCACGCGCCATTGCCAGCGCCAGCCCGAATGCGCATCTTGATACGCATGAAAGCTGGCTGCATGATCTGCTACGCTTCACCGGCGCGTTGCAGTTCGCGGCGGCGGTCCTGACCATCGTTATCGGATGCACGGCCATCACCGCCGTGGCAGGCGCCGTAAAGGCGCGCCTGGCCGTGCATAGCGCGGATGTCGAGTTGCTGCATCTGATGGGCGCGTCGGATGGATATATCGCACGGCAGTTCCAACGCCATTCAATGATGCTGGCATTGCAGGGCGCGTTTGCCGGGCTGCTGGCGGGATCACTCATTCTGCTGGTGGTGGGATGGGTTTCGGGACGGATGGATGTGAACCTTCTGCCGGATTTCAGGCTAGAACCGACGCAAATTTTTACGCTCTCTGTTTTGCCACTGATCGCCGCCATGTTAGCGATTGGTGCGGCAAGACATACCGTCATACGCACATTAAGCCGGATGCCTTAAAATCCAATGACGAAGAAAGCAGTAAATACTCCAATCAAACTACAGTTGTCATCCCCGCGAAGCCGGGGATCCGGCGGACGGAGAGCGCAATGCTGGAAATTTCGAAGGTTCTGCGCCGGCATTGCATATAAAGACCTGGTTACATGCCCTGCGCCGCCGGATCCCCGGCTTCGCGGGGATGACGATGAATATTTTATGCCTCCACCATGAAGACTTTGCGCCACCTCATGCTGTTCCTGATCGCGCTGGCCATGCTGTGGCTGGGCGGCTATCTGGTGTTCGCGGCATGGGTGGCGAATATGAAACCGGTCGATATCGCACGCCCGACCGACGCGGTAATCGTCCTGACCGGCGGCGCGCGGCGGGTGACGACGGGGCTGGATCTGCTAGCAGCGGGCCATGCGCCGCAGCTTTATATTTCAGGCGTTAATGATGCCGTGTCCCTGAAAGATATTTTCCAGCACTGGAAATCCGGTACCGAAGAAAAAGACGCCGCCGCCTGCTGCATTATCCTGGACCATAAAGCCCAGAATACAGCGCAGAACGCCAGCGAGACAGCCGAATGGGTGGGGCGGGAAAATATCAAGTCATTGCGGCTGGTCACATCCAATTACCACATGCCACGCGCCTGGCTGGAATTCAGGACATCCCTGCCCCATACCGAAATCGTGCCGCACCCTGTCCTGTCCGTCAGGACGGATTTAGAAACAGGACGATTCTGGAGCATGACATTCATTGAATATCACAAGACACTGTTGACCCTCGTCCGCACACGGTTCTGGCCGTTGCTTCATATAAAGGGCGAAACATGATTGCCCTGCGCGCCACGCTGTTCAACCTGATGTTCTATGGCATGAACGCGATTTTATGCGTGGTCTGCATCCCGTTTATTTTCGCGCCGCGCGAGACGGCCTTCGATTTTATCGGGTTTTATGTGCGATGCATCTACTGGCTGGAGAAACATATCCTTGGCCTTGATTACGAAGTACGCGGGCGGGAATATCTGCCCGCAAACGCCCCGTATATCGTCGCCGCCAAACATCAGTCCGCCTATGAAACGTTCAAACTGCATATCCTTTGGCGCGACCCGGCGGTGATTTTAAAGCGCGAATTGATCCGCATCCCGCTCTGGGGCAAGTTCCTGGCGCGCAGCGAACCGATTGCCATCAACCGCACCAATGTCCGCCAGGCCCTGCGCGAAATCACCGAAGGCGCGAAAAAGGTGAAGGAACAAGGACGCGTGCTGGTTGTTTTCCCGCAAGGCACACGCACATGGCCGCATGAGACAACCGATGACAAACCTTACCGGATTGGTGTCACACAAATTCGTGAGGCCACAGGCTTGCCTGTTATCCCAATGGCGCTGAATAGCGGCATGTTCTGGCCGCGCAAAGGCTGGATCAAAAAACCTGGCAAGGTCGTATTTGAGTTTTTAGCACCAGTGCCGCCCGAGCTGGATAGCAAGGCGGCACTGCACGATCTGGAAACAAGACTGGAAGCTGCAACGTTGAAGTTACAAAGCAAAGCAGCCGAATCCGTTAAGCCATAGCCGGTCTTGGCAAAACCGCAGGAACAACAGCGGGTTGCTTCTTCCAAAGCACATCAGCCATTTTAACCTGGAGAGCATTCGGGCCAATGCCTACGCCGAATATGCCTTCATTCCAGACTTCTTCAAAATCAACAATCGTATTTGCAACAAAGTGAGTCAGCATGTCTGTGCCAATGTTGAATTTCACAGTTTTTTCTTCGCCCGGATTAATCCAGACCCCACCTTCGACAAAGCCCTTCAATTCTTTCGCAGGTTGTGAATATTCGGGGTCTTCCCGGTCGGTGATATAAAGCTGCGGAAATTCCAACGCGCCGCGCGTACCGGTATTTTTAACCCGGCAGCGCACTTCCAGAATATCATCCGGGCCATTCAATACGGATTTGTTGAAAGCCATCGGGCCGTATTCAAATTTCGCATCCAGAGCGAGGCCATAACCGAAAGGTGCCACAGGAACCACCGGCCCATCCAGAAGATTGGCCACAGTGAATTTTCTGAATATCACCGGTTGCTCGAGTTCGAAATTGAACGTTTCCTGTGCGTTTTCCGGCACATCGTCGGCAGTAACGGTATATTCATACCGGCCTTCGGCATACATTTTAAGAGCACCGTATTTGCCTTCAATGACCGTTTCACCATCTGTCGGTACATCCGCACTGCTTACTTGGCCAGGTTTGCCGGTAGACGTAGAAATTTTTGTCACACGATTTTTTATAATCGACAATATATCGTGGTCGATGGCGTCCTTAATCAGTGCAAAGCTGACAATATCGCCTTTTTTACCGGAAAATTCCCCGGGATTAAGCTTGCGCTCATTTTCAAAATTAATTGCAAATGAACCGTTTGAAGGAGCCGGACGACCACCAGGCAAATCTTCAAACTGGAGGAACGGGCCATCGGCATAGGGCATATCAAAATTCAAACGTCCGGAAAATTGCGTATCCCCCGATAGTACATCCGCCAGGCCTGGGCCCATCATACTGCCGCCATGGGCAGAATAGATCAAAGCATCAGCAAGCAAGGCTTCCTTACCAAGTGCCAAGGGACGACCACCGACAGCGACTAGAACAATCGGTTTTTTACCCAGAAATTCCGCGGCAACGTCTTCAATCAATTTACGCTGTGTTTCAGGAATGCGGATGCTGGAAACCGTTGAGCTTTCGCCCGCATGTTCGCATGCTTCACCCGCAACGATAACGATTCTATCCGCCTTACGGCACGCCTCAAGCGCTTCAGCAATAATGTTTTCTGTCGCACGTTTGTCCATGGAGACGGTTTCGCCATGACAGTTAAGGCGATCAAAAACGACGGTGTCATTCTCAATATTCGCGCCGTGGGCGTAAATAATATTCGTATCCGGCCCCATAACCTCTTTCATGCCTTCGAGAATGGAGACAGTGCGAGGACGGTCAGCGCCGATGGCCCATGTTCCGGGCAGATTGCGCTTGTCGATGCCGTCGCCGGCCAGGGCACCGAGAAGCGCCACGGTTTCGCCCCGTTTCAAGGGCAGCGCCGATTTTTCGTTCTTCAAAAGAATACAGGCAGCTGATGCATCTTCCCGCGCACTCTGCAGATATTCCGGAGTTTTGGCGATAACGGCTTTCAATCGCGTTTCGCTTTCGCCACGCATTTCCTTTGCGGCAACCCGCACGCGCTGATCTTTTGGCACACCATCTAATGAATGGATATCGAACAGACCCATGCGCAATTTCAGGCGCAGAATACTCGCGCACTGGAGGTCAATATCTTCTACCGTAAGCAATCCCTGCCTGACGGCATCGGCCAATCTGGTCGGACTGTTATCAGCCATGGCCATACTCATGCCAGCCCTGCACGCCAATGCCGCTACCGTCGTCAAATCGCCAAAACCATGATTTTCCAACTGTTGAACGCCGTCATAATCGCCAAAAAATGAAGCATAAGATTTCCAGTATTCACGGAACAAGCGATATCGTTTAATATCGCCATGTGCACCGACACCTGCATTGGTATTGAAAGCATTCATAAAACTGAGGCAGCCTGCATCATGCATGGCTTTAAATGTTTGCAAATGCTTCAGGCGTGTAGCAGCTGATACGTCACGCCATGTGTAATCAATGCCATTGCCGTAACCATCCACATGTTTGCCATTGGTAGCCAGCGTGTCAAGTGCAGAGGGATCATCGCCCTGATAACCACGCACCATGGCTGCAACCGACCGTTTAATCAGATAAAGCGATGTGCCGTGACCTTCGGCGATGCGCCCATCACGATAATCGCGGCGATAATCGCCGACCGGAGAAAATGTTAGATTATATCCATCCGCTGCTGCCTGCTCCGCCGCATCCCGTGCCATGCGGTGCAGACGGTCCGTATGAAAGTTATAACCAAGCGGAATGGGTCCCGAAGGAAAATTATGGTCGCGGTTCTGCAGATAGCCGTGAATAATGTCATGGCCGATAATGCCTGGAATTCCCAAAGGAGAATCCTGGATAAAATGGTTCTGGATCTTCAGGATTCTGGCGCGGTTTTCATGCCGGTCGAATTGGCCGAATACGCCGCCAACCATGCCTTTTCTGATCATTTCTTCCGTATTGGTGTTGACGGTTTCGCCCGTCAGCATGGCACCGCCAGGTGTGATGATCCAGAGCTGCCCGATTTTTTGTGCCAGACTCATGCGGCTCATCAGATCATCAATAAAAGAATTTTCCTTGGCAGTCAGCGGACGCGGGGCCATGTGTATTTTCCCTGTTATTTATGTTGTTATTTTCGTATTAAATGCCAAGATTGGCATAAGTCAATCCTGCTTTTGATTTGCAGTGCATCAAAAATGATCAGGATTTTTTTACTGCAGCGTTGTCCGCTTGCCCGGCTTCGATCACTTTGCGCCTGATATCCCGCGTGCGTGCGAACATGTCCTGCAACTGATCGCCATTGCCCCAGCGTATGGCGCGTTGCAACGCGGTCAGGTCTTCGTTGAAGCGCTGGACGATTTCCAGAACCGCATCACGATTGTTCATAAAAATATCGCGCCACATGACGGGATCGGACGCAGCGATCCGCGTAAAGTCGCGAAAGCCCGATGCGGAAAATTTGATCACATCGTCTTTCATATGCTCTTCAAGGTCTGTAGCCGTGCCGACGATTGTGTAGGCAATTAAATGCGGAAGATGGGATGTAATAGCCAGCGTCAGGTCATGACGCTTTGGCTCCATGATTTCAATCCGTGACCCACAGGCCTCCCACAGCTTTGTAACTTTTTCCACCGCCTTGATATCGGTTTCAGGTAAAGGTGTGATAATAGCCCAGCGCCCCTGAAACAATTCGGCGAACCCGGCATCGGGGCCTGAATGTTCCGTTCCCGCAATCGGGTGCGACGGTACGAATTGAACATGGGGCGGCAAATGAGGTTGAACTGCGTCAACAACAGCCTGCTTGACGGAGCCGACATCCGTAATCACGGTGCCATCCATCAGTGCAGGCGCCATTGCTTTGGCAACAGAGCCGTAAGCCCCGACCGGGACAGCAATGATGACCAGGTCGCAACCCGCTACGCCTTCGGCGACATCCGTCGTCGATTCATCGGCAATGCCCAGGTCCAGAACGTGATGACAGACCGTTTCACTGGCATCCACACAGACCAGCGTTTCGGCAAGCCCATCCCGCTGGATCACCCGAGCCAGGGAAGAACCGATCAGGCCGTAACCGATAATGCAGACGCGTTTGAACATACTTTTCTCTATATATCGTCATGCCCGCGGAGGCGGGCATCCGGCTTTAATCTCCCCGGTCCGTGGGCTTCATCGCCGGATCCCCGCCTTCGCGGGGATGACGTGTTGAAAGAGTTAAAAAATCCCAATCTCATCCAAACCCCAGTTGACGCCACACCCTAAATCGTTTTTTCTTGGGCTGCATGACCCTATCCCCTTTTCTTTACAGTCTGGTGGCGTTTTTGCTGGCGGCGGTGCTGATGACGCCGGCACGGAAGCTGGCGGTACGTGCGGGTTTTCTTGATCGGCCTGACGGGCGGAAACAGCATGAAGGTGCGGTGCCGCCGGTTGGCGGGCTGGTGGTGTTTCCGGTGTTTATGCTGGTGGCGGGGTTCTGGCTGCAGGATTGGCGGGCCAATGGCTGGTTTTTCGCGGCGCTGGCGCTGATGCTGGTGACGGGGGCGCTGGATGACCGGTATACGGTGCCGCCGCGTATCAGATTTATTTTACAATTTGCGGCGGCATGTATGATCGCGACCGGCGGGGCGAAGGTGGCGGCGATGGGCGATCTGTTCGGGTTCGGGATTGTCTGGCTCGGGTTTTTGAGCATTCCGTTTTCGATCGTCGCGACTGTTTTGCTGATTAATGCGGTCAATCTGATGGACGGGCTGGACGGGCTGGCGGGCGGCATGGGTGTGGTGGTTCTGGGCAGCATGGCCTTGTGCGCCAGTTTTTCCGGGATTTACGCGGAAACCACGGAATTGCTGATTTTATGCGGGGCGCTATGCGGATTCCTTTTGTTCAATATGCGAAGCCCTTGGCGCGGCAAGGCCTGCGTGTTCCTGGGCGATGCGGGCAGCCTGGCGCTGGGGCTGACAATTTCATGGTATGCGATCCGTCTGGCGGGGCAGCCTGAGCCTGTGGTCGCGCCGGCCAGCGTGGCGTGGATGCTGGGCCTGCCGATCATGGATACGTGCGGGCAGTTCGCGCGGCGCGTGGCGGAAGGGCGGTCGCCGTTTTCCGCGGACCATAACCATTTCCATCATTTGTTCGTGCAGACGGGCATGCCGG
>JBGAQU010000104.1:0-6945 GCA_044220535.1 Alphaproteobacteria bacterium
CGCACCACAGGCCGATAAACCACAACCATTGCCTAATAGAGGGGTTCATGCGAAATCTTCCCCTTGAACACGCGATAGGCATAGGCCGTATAGCCCAGGATGACCGGCAGCATGATCGCAACGCCGATCAGCATCAGCGACAGCGATTCCGGCGCGGCCGCCGCCTGCTCCAGCGTCACCGCGAACGGGATCACCCAGGGCCAAAGGCTGATGCCAAGCCCGAGATACCCCATCGCGAAAATCAGAAGCGCGCAAACAAACGGCAGAACCTCTCGGCCTTTCTGCAATCCGCGCCACAGCACAAAAAACAGCAGGCCCGTCAGCACCGGCAGCGGCATCAGCCACAGAAAATGATGACCCCCGAACCACCGCTCACGGAAATGCGCGCCCAGCAGGATATACCCGCAGACGACCGCCATGCCGCACAGCATGCTGAACCCCGTCAGCCAGTCGAACGGCCCGACCGCGATCCCCCGCGCGCAGCCAACGCCACTCCACCACCGCCAGCCAGCTGGCAAGACCGATGGTGAACGCCGGAAACACAATATGAAACGATACCGTAAACGCGAACTGGACGCGGGAAAGGATAAACGGGTCGAAATCAGGCATGACGGTCTCGCCTTAATGCCAACTGCCCGTCGGCGTAATGGATTAGCCGCACAGATGATATAGCCTTTACCGCTTCGCTTGGGAAGAGCGTTTAAGCAGCGGCTTTCTGTTTTTCTTTCATCGCCTCGGTAAACGCCCAATCCAGCCAGGGCCCAAGCGCCGCGATATCCGACGCCTCAACCGTAGCGCCGCACCAGATGCGCAGGCCTGCAGGCGCCGCCTTGTGGCCAGCGATATCATACGCGGCCTGTTCCTTGTCCAGCAGCTTGCCCATCGCCTTGATGAAATCCTGTTTGCCGTCATCGCTCAAAGAAAGGAACCCGGCATCGGTGATCTTCAGGCAGACGGATGTTTTGGACCGTATCGACGGAACGTCTGGCAGGAATTCGATCCATGGCGTTTTCGCGACCCAGGCCTCAACCGCCCTGTAATTCGCCTCGACCCGCGCCTCAAGCCCTTTCAGGCCGCCGACGCTCTCCACCCATTTCAGGGAGTCGAGGCAATCCTCCACCGCCAGCATGGACGGCGTGTTGATCGTCTCCCCCTGGAAGATGCCTTCGCTCAGCTTGCCGTTGCCCGTCATGCGGAAGATCTTCGGCAGGGGCCGGTCGGGCTTGAAAGCCGTCAGACGTTCGACTGCGCGGGGGCTGAGCACGATCATGCCATGCGCCGCCTCCCCGCCCAGCACCTTCTGCCACGACCATGTCGTGACGTCGAGCTTGTCCCAAGGCAGGTCATAAGCGAACACGCCGGATGTCGCGTCGCAGAAGGTCAGGCCTTGGCGGTCAGCCTTGATCCAGTCGCCATCCGGCACGCGCACGCCGCCCGTGGTGCCATTCCAGGTAAACACGACATCACGGTCGCAATCGACCTGTTTCAGATCCGGCAATTCACCATACGGCGCGGTAAAGGTCCGGCAATCGGCAATCTTCAGCTGCTTGGTAATATCCTTCAGCCATTCCTCGCCGAAATTCTCCCAGGCCAGCACATCGACGCCCCGCGCGCCCAGCATCGACCACAAAGCCATCTCGATCGCGCCCGTATCAGAGGCTGGCACAATCGCCATTTTGTAATCCGCAGGAATGCCAAGAATCTTGCGCTGGCGCTCCACCACATCGTTCAACCGCTTCTTACCTTCCGCCGCCCGGTGCGACCGCCCCGTAAACGCCCCCGCCAGCGCCTCCACCGTCCATCCCGGCCGCTTGGCGCAGGGTCCGGAGGAGAAGCAGGGGTTCTTGGATTTGGCGGTCGGTTTATTGGTCATGGCGGCCCTCATTCAATGAATATCCTTGTATCTCTAGACCTCTGCCATGTTTTCCGCAACTGCGAAAAGCAGAGTTTACGGCTCGTTAACCTTTCTGGGGTAAATTTTATGAATAATTATGTCAGGAAGGAAACCAAGATGCCTGAATTAAAAGGCTTTGAAGAAAAAGACGGCAAGGTTTACGCCATCATACATTTCCCGGACGCCAAAAAATACACGCTGAAACCCGAAGCCGCAGCGCGCATCCGCCAGAAGCACCAGATGCTTGCAAAGCAAGGAGGCAAACATGAATCCCAATGATTTTTTTATTGAAACGACCCCCTATACAGCGCGTTTCGATCTTGATGGCCTGAGGGCAAAAGCCGCAGCATGCGATGCGGCCGGACAAGACTCCAGTTTTTATGTCGGCGTTATTGAGCGTATGAAAGGCTTTGAAGCTGGGTTATCCAGCTCTCCGCGTGCATCTTCATCCGCACCGATCCCGAAAGGCCCAAGCCCGGTATAAAATCCTTTTTAAATGCTGGAACAATGCTACGATAACCCGGTTCAACAACCGGGTTTTTCATGACTATCACACTGACATTTGTCGCTGCCGCCGATCCATTAAAGGATGGGCACATTGCAGACTTTATGCAGAGCGCCAATATACACGGTGATATTGTCTGGCTGGATCATGATAAGGCCGCCGAAGTCACCATCGCTCATGGTCAGGAAAAATCCCTAAGTCAAAAAGCCAGAGCTTTTTTTGCGCCTTACAAAATCGATGTCTTTATTACCCCGTCCGCAAACCGCCGCAAAAAACTTCTCCTTGCCGATATGGATTCTACCATTGTTACCACCGAAACGCTGGATGAACTGGCAGCGTTTGCAGGGTTGCACGATGTGATCGCCGCCATCACCGAACGCTCCATGCGCGGAGAACTGGATTTTACAGCCGCGCTGAAGGAACGAGTTAGTATGCTGAAAGGCCTGAAGGAAGAAGCCATGCAAAAAACATTGGCGCAAACACAGCTAATGCCCGGCGCGAAAACTTTGGTGCAGACCATGGCAAAACACGGCGCAACCTGTGTCCTGGTCTCCGGCGGTTTCACATTTTTTACCGGCCCCATCGCGCAACAGGCCGGGTTTCATCACCATCACGGCAATACATTGCTGTTGAACAACGGCGCGCTGACGGGTGAGGTCACAGAACCTATCCTAGACAAAACTGCCAAACTGGATTTCATGCATCATTATTGCGCAAAGCTGGACATTGATACGGCGGACGCCATGACCATCGGCGACGGGGCCAACGACCTGCCCATGCTGCAGGCGGCGGGATTTGGTGTAGGTTATCATCCCAAACCGATTGTCCGGAATGAAATCGGCAATTGCATTCTATATGGGGATCTAACCGCCGCGCTGTATGCGCAGGGATATACGGCGAAGGATTTCGTTATTTAGGCTGTCTGCTTGCTGGCTGCCGGAACCTTCACCAGCTCCAGGATTTCATCGACAATATCGCTGGTGGTGATTTTATGCTCGACCGCGCGTTCACCACGCAATAAACGGTGACGCAGAACGCCTTTCAGCATCTCCTGCACATTTTCGATCTCCACCTGCTTCTGCCCCTTCAGCCACGCATGGGTGCGGGCGCAGCGGTCAATCGCCAGTGAAGCGCGGGGCGACGCGCCGACTTTGATAAAACTTTTCAGCTCATACGTATAACGCTGCGGATAACGGGTCGCGAAAATCAGATCGACCATGTATTTTTCGACATGTTCAGGCACGGTGATATGGTCGATTTCCCCGCGTGCCGCAAAGATCGTTTCCTGCGACGTCAGGATACGGTCTTTTTTCTCAACCACCTTGTTCTTCTGTTTCTGGCTCATCTCCCCGCGCACCAGGCGGATAATATTGCCTTCCGCTTCTTCATCCGGATAATCAACGACAACGTGCAGCAAAAAACGGTCCATCTGTGCTTCCGGCATCGCGAATGTGCCTTCCTGGCCAGCAGGGTTCATCGTTGCCATGACCATGAAAAGGTCTGGCACCTTATGTGTCTTGCCGCCCACCGTAACTTGCCGTTCCTCCATCGCTTCCAGCAGCGCGTTCTGTGACCGTGGCGGGGCGCGGTTTACCTCGTCCGCCAGTACGATATTGGCGAAGATCGGGCCTTTGTTGAACTTGAACACGCCGCCGGATTCGCCCTGCGCGGAATCTTCAGCCTTGTAAAAAATCTCCCGCCCCACGATATCACCGGAGACGATATCGGGCGTGAACTGGATCCGGTTGAAATCCCCTTCGATATTGTTGGACAAAGCCTTGATCGCCCGCGTCTTAGCCAAACCCGGCAGACCTTCGACCAGCAGATTGCCGTTTGACAGGATGCCGACCACCAGCGATTCGATGATCTTTTCCTGGCCAACGATTTCCTTGGCCATGCGGGCTTGCAACGCATTGATTTCCGGGCGGACGCTCATGGGATGTTCCTTGAGAATGGGGACGGACGCTCTATCCTTTATATAACAGGCCGATGCTTAAACAAAGGTTACCGTGGATCTCTTTAATCGTTCACGATCTTTTAACGGTTCAAGGGATAGGGTAATCTGAAGTGTCGGCCTTTCCTTTTCCCATCTTTCAAGACGGTTTACCGCCATGGTCAAAAAATTCCTTGTCACCGATGACGAACTGGAAGAACTGATTTTCCAGTATTGCCGTGACTTTACCGCGCTGGAGCGTAAAGGCCGCTTCGACCCGATTTCAGGCCGCGACAAGGAAATCGATGAAGTCATCCTGATCCTGCTGCAAAAGGGCCGGAAAAACGCCGTTCTGCTGGCGCCCGCCGGTGTTGGTAAAACGGCGCTTGTAGTTGGCCTGGCGCAGCGTGTCGTTTCCGGCAACGTGCCGGATTACCTGAAAAACGCCCGGGTGATCGAAGTGGATATGGCCAGCATGGCATCCGGCACCACCGGCCCTGCGGATTTTCAGGCGCGTTTCATCCCGCTGTGTCGCGGCTTCGCGGAACGCTATCACGATCCGGATTATCCGAAATACATCCTGTTTATGGATGAGATTCACACTATCATGCCGACCTGCGAAGGCTCCGGCTATCGCGGCCTGTCGGAAGTGATGAAACCCTATCTGACCGTGGGCGATCTGCATGTGGTGGGTGCAACGACAGATGACGAATACCGGATCTACGTGAAGGAAGACCCGGCGCTGGACCGCCGCTTCCAGAAAGTGCCCCTGAAAGTGCCGAGCGATCCAGAAACCGTCGAAATCTTGAAAATGCTGCGGCCGGGCTATGAGAAGCATCATCAGATCAAAATCCCCGATGAATGCCTGGAAATGGTTGTGAAAATTACTACAGAGCATTTAAAGCGCCGGAACCAGCCAGATAAATCCATCATCGTCATGGACGGCGCCTGCGCCTGGTTCGTGATGAAAAACGGCCGCGGCGGCACGCTGACCCCCGATGCCATACGCTACATGGCCTCCATCGAGGCCAAGCTGCATCCGGACGCAATTTAAAGTCAGGCTGTTTTTTCTGAAAGAATGGTTTTTTGCTGCAAAATATGGTGCAGCAATTCAAGCCATTATCGTAATGCGCATCGATATAGGGCGGCATATCCTGCGGCGCCTGTCCGTAATGGATCAACACCGTGCCCATGCCGAGACGATGCGGAATGGACAGATTGCGCGGCGTGTCTTCCACAAACACGGTATCTTCCGCCTTCAGGTCCAGCACTTTCAGCGCTTGTGTAAAAGACAGCGCGCTGTCCGATTTCTTTTCATACTTGTAGTTTTCCAGGCCCTGGATGCAGTCCTCGCAGAAATATTGCGACAGCCCCAGATGCTTCAGCACCCGCCTGGCCCATTCCGCTGATCCATGTGTGATCAGCGCATGCCGCAAATCCGTGCGCCGGAACATATCCACGGTTTCCATGCTTTTGGTGATCAACGTTTCATTGATATAGCCATGGAATTTATGGTGCAGCCATTCATCGTCAATCCCGTAATCGCGTACAAAAACGCGCCCGCTGTAACCATGCTCGGCGAAGGATTTTTTGGCGAGGGAAACTGTGGTTTCAAGGTCGAGATCAACCCCGGCCTCAATCACTGCCTTGCCGATGGCGGTATGAAAGGCCTGTGTCATGACATCGTCAAGACGATAGAGCGTATTGTCCAGGTCCCAGACAATGCCCTTGATACCGGAAAGACGGTCTTTGAAAGAAGGTTGAATTTGGATCATCATTTCACTGCGCTTAGTACTTTATACCCGTTTCCTTTAAATAATTCATTAACATCGGAAAAATGGCCCTGCAGCGTGGCTTCATAGGGCAGGCCCGCATTGGCGACCATGTAAAGCCGCCCGCCCCGGCGCAAGACACCGGCGGCTGTCGCGATAAAACGCTGCCCGATTTCTTCCATCCGCGCCTTGCCCTCATGGAAAGGCGGATTCATTATGGCCCAGTCAAGATTGGTTTCCGGCGGCTTTTCACGCGTGAGATCCAGCCAGCCGAACAAGGCGCGTTCGCCCTGACCTTCCAGATTGATCCGGCAGGCTTCAACCGCCCGCCTGTCCGCATCCCATGCATGGATTTTTTTTACTTTGGGATACCGTTCCAACACGTACCGCGCCAGATACCCCCAGCCGCAGCCCAGATCCGCGCCCTTGCCTTCCAGTTTCTCAGGCAAAGCCTGCAGCAAACAATCCGATCCTTTATCTGCACGGTCCCATGAAAACAGGCCGGGCTGCGATATAAACCCGGTTGCAGCACAGGGCTTCAATGCAGCCTTTTTAACCCAGTCTTCGGCAAGCGTTGTATTGAAATGTTCTGGCTTTCGTGCAGCAAAGATTTTGGCGTGATGCTTGGAAACCGTCTCTCCGGCAAATCCCAGCTCCGCAGCATCACCTTCCAGCCTTTTGCCCCCGGCATCCAGCGGCGCGGCGCAGACAAGCCATCCGCTCGGATCAAGGGCCAGCGCAGCGCGCGCCATCAGCGCTTTGGCTTCGTCTTTCTGTTTAGGCGACAAAAAGAAGGCATGGCTATACCTGGAATTTTTGAACTCATTCTGTACAACCATTC
>JBGAQU010000105.1:0-6717 GCA_044220535.1 Alphaproteobacteria bacterium
TTTTAATGGCCCTGTTCCGCGAACTGGTCGAACGCCCTGAGCGCGTCTGCCGCATACATCAGCGCCGGGCCGCCGCCCATATAGGTGCACATGGCCATGACTTCGGCAATTTCCTCCCGCGTGGCGCCCAGATCTTTCAACGCCTTGGCGTGAAAACCGATGCAGCCATCGCAACGCTGGGTCACGCCGATGGCGAGCGCGATCAGTTCCTTGGTTTTTTTGCTGAGCGCGCCGTCGGCGGTCGCGCCCTTCGCCAGCGCCGAAAATCCCTGCATGGGTTCCGGCACGATCTTCCGCAGTTCGCCCATATACTGGGAAATATCCTTCGTTAACTGTCTGTAGTCTTTCGTCACGATTTTCTCCTTTTTAATATTATAAATTTATGATATCATAAAAATATGAAATGTAAAGAATTGTTTTTAAAGTGATGGCTCCGATGCAGGATATGAAGAAAAAAAGCGGAAAAGCCTCGGCTTTCCTGAAGGGGTTTGCCAATGCCGACCGGCTGCGAATTCTTTGCGTCCTGGCCGAAGGGGAAAAGAGCGTAACGCGTCTGATGAAAGAAACGGGGATCGCGCAGACATCGATGTCGCAGCATCTGTCGAAACTGAAAGCCGAAGGGATTGTTATCTTTCGCAGGGAGCACAGAACACTGTATTATTCGATCAGCGATAATGCCGTCGTGGATATTATGCGGATTCTGTATCAAAAATTTTGCAGCGTTAAAGGAGGACCATCATGACACAGCAAAACATCACGCCTCAGCAGGCTTTCGCGTGGCTTGAAGCCGGCGAGGCCATATTGATCGATGTGCGGGAACCGGATGAATTCAAGGACGGGCATATTACCTATGCGGCATCGATCCCCCTGCCTGTACTGGGCGGCTGCATGGGGCGAATGAAGATGCCTGCCGGAAAAAAGATCATTTTTCAGTGCATGAAAGGCGGCAGGGGTGGAAAAGCCTGCGCCCTGATGCAGGATAGTCACTCTGGGGCCGACGTCTTTTATAATATTGAAGGCGGTATGGAGGCATGGAAAAGTGCGGGCTTGCCGATGGTGCCCTCTGCCGGGCATCCTCTCCCCATGCCGGTTTTCCGGCAGGTTCAGATTGTGGTGGGAACGCTGATTTTCCTGCTGGTGGCGTTCGGATTATCGGGCGTGAACGGCAGTTTCGTTCTCGCTGGAATTCTTGGCTTTATGCTGGCTTTTGCCGGATGGACGGGATGGTGCGGACTTGCGATCCTGCTGCATCGCATGCCGTGGAACAGGGCTGGATAATCATATGCCGGAGCCCGCCCAATCCTCCGCATAGCGGCTGGGCGCAACAGGATCGCCGGACTGACGTTTCAGATCTTCAACGTCCTTGAGCAACCCGGCGATAACATTGGCCACCGGATCGTCCACGGATGCGTCCGGCAGTCCGTAGGCGCAATGCGGCGTGGCCTGGCCGATGCGGCGCGCGGGGTTGCCCGCGACGGTGATGCCTTCGGGGACGCTGTGGGTGACGACGGCATTCGCGCCGATGGCGGCGTTGTCGCCGATCGTGATGGGGCCGAGCACCTGCGCGCCCGCGCCGATGATGACGTTGTCGCCGATATCGGGGTGGCGTTTGCCGCCCGTGGTGTTGTCGCCTTTGCCGCCCAAAGTGACACCGTGATAGAGAGTGACGTTGTCGCCGATGGTCGCAGTCTCGCCGATGACGACGCCCATGCCGTGGTCGATGAACAGGTTGCGGCCGATCGTCGCGCCGGGGTGGATTTCAATGCCCGTCAGCATGCGGCCGATCTGCGACCACAGGCGGGCCGGGACGCGGATATTATGTTCCCACAACCAGTGCGCCGCCGGGTGGAACAGCGTCATGATATGAAAGCCGGGATAGCACAGAATCACTTCCGCCACAGACGGGTTGGCGGGGTCGCGGGCGCGGATGGATTGGATCAGGTTCACCATGGGCGTATTCTGAAACGCAAAACCTGCAAAGTCACGCGAAGTTTACGGTTTTGTGCGGCGCCTGGTTTTCAGCATCACATACATGATCAGGTTCATGGCCAGCAGCATGGCGGGGTAGGAGGCGGTGATGAAGGACAATTCCCGCATGGAGCACAGGGCGATGATATGCCTCGGGATATTGAAGCCGTACATAAAGGAATTTTCCTGATGCGGATTGTTCCATGATTTCCTGAAGGTGGGCCAGAAGGCGGAGGCGTCGATGGCAACGACAATCAGGACGGACCAGAGCGGGTTGCTGGTGACCATCCAGGCGGGAATGGCGGCGAGGCCGCACAAGAACATGATCCAGTCGCCGCGCGTGATGTGTTTTTCACCCTGGCGAAAGGCGACGACGGTGATGATGACGCAGATCAGGCCGGTGACGCCCGTGACCCAGGCGCCGGGGCCGGCATGGCCCGCGACCTGTGCGGCGAATGCGATGAAGGTCAGGAGGCTCCAGATGACCCAGGTGAATATATGGGGTTTGTTGGTGCCCTTGAGCGTGGTCAGGAAATAAGGGATATGGGCCGCGACGGTCATGAGGACGGCAGTGATGCCGAGAAGGGTTTTGGGGTCAGTCATGGGGCGTTTTTAGGGCACAAAATGTACAAAGTCACGATTTACGACGGATTGGTTTAAGATTTGACAAAACTTTTTTCATTTTCTATAAACAAAAAAACGAATAATCCGGAGACATTAATGAAAAATACAACTCTCAAAAAAATTACAGAATATGCAACAGATGGTGGGTTGAATCCAAGTTGGGTGAAATGGATCAAAAACCCCTGGACACTCGTAATGCGTGGTTCAGGCGCAGAAGATAAAATCCATAATAAAGACAGCGTGGATATCCATACATGGTATCGTGAACAAAAGCCGTTGCGCGCGCTGGCTGAATTGCAGATATCCAATCCTGAACAATATGTCTCGTTGATTGAAATTCAGGAAAAAGCGAAAAACTGGGAAATAATTCATAACGCAAAAATGCGTGCCTGGTGTAAATCCGACTGCAAAGAAGAGATCGATTGGGATGCGTTTTATAAGGAGCATGACGAGTTGGTTCAGGCAGCCCACCATTATGCCCTGTTCTGCCAATCCGCTATTAATGAACACTGTGTTGACGATATATATGGCGATATAAGCAAAGAAATTGAGCTAGGTCATTATATTCAATATCTGCTGTTTCGGAATGAAGAGGATGGGCGTTATCTTTCTTTGATGATCGATGCACGTCACAACCTTTCCCTTCGTGATGAAAACAAAAAACCTAATTTTGTTCGGCATAAAGTTTTTGAAGGCGATCGTGACCTTGAATGCCTTACGGACGATGTCAAATGGGAATGGGCGGCACATCTGGTCCATTGTAACCGCTTTGCACCTTTTTATGACCCGGAAAACGTAAAATCACTGGATGAAGCAGAGCGTCTGCGGGCAAAATTTAACGGTGCAGCGCATGTAGAACGGCCAGCCGTGGGCAAGGAAGTGTTTGATTTTTATCCTGCCTTTATGCGCGCCTATGGCGGCGAAGACGGATTTTTCCGGGCGCTGGTGGATGTATACGGGCCGCAAGGCAATGTCCGCCATTGCAGCGATATGGGCGTGGCTCATAATCACTGGGATTACAGCCAGTATAACGACGGTGAAGAAACGGGCAGGCAATATGAAGTTGATAGCTTCCACTTTCTGAAACTGTTCGAACAGATGGGCAAAAAAGAGCGCGTTGAATTTGAGCTGGCATTCAATCGTTTTGTCGAAGAGGTTCTGCCAACTGTTGTCGATGATATAGGGGATAAAGGCAATAAAGGGTTTTCCATCGCCCAAAAAATAGCGAAGGCAATGGCCTATCTTAAAATCTCGATTGAATATGGCACCGGCGCACATAACGATGCGCATTGGTTTGAAAAATTCCAGGATACGGAGCATGAAATGCTGGATATCGCCCTGCGGACACCTGGCCGATGGGCAAGGCATAATACGACGGGATCCTTCGAAACACGCGCACCGAAGTTTTGAGCAGGTTCACCCATCACATACCGGCAGCTTTTAAATCTGCGCGGCGTTTTCCAATTTTGCCGCAATCGCGGTCAGCATAGCGCTGGCCAAAGCTGTGATCCATAGCGCCTTAAGGCCGATCAGCGTGTAGCAAACGGCGCCTAAAGCCGCGCCCGAGATCAGCGCGAACCATAAAAGAAAATAGGGTGTCCAGGCCCAGCGCGGGCCGCCTGTGAGCGCGCCCGCGAGGCGCTGGCCCATCCGGACCAGCGTGCCGGTCATATAGGTGATGGCGATCGAAACCTCGCCATTGCGTTCGAACAAGGTATTGGCCGCGCCCATGGCGACCGCCATGCAGGCAATGGTTGGAAGCAGGGCATCCATAGTACCTGACAGGGCGGCGAGGGTTAGCATAAGTGTGACGAAGGATAAAATCCATTTCATGCGGCCTGATCGGGCACGTTGACCGATCAGCGTTCCCGCAACCACGCCTGCCACGAACAGGACGATGATGACAAGCGGGGCGAGAGCGAAGGCCCAATCCTCCCGCACCAGCCCGACGCCGAAACGGGTGGAGTTGCCGCTCATGAAGGACACGAACGCGCCGCCCGTGCCGATAAAACCGAGCGCGTCGACATAGCCCGCCAGCATCGCCAGGCAGGCGGCCAGGCCTATGAAATGGCGGGGCGTCTGGTTCATTCCAGCCCTTCAAACAGCACGGTCGACAGATACCGCTCCGCAAAGGACGGGATGATCGTCACGATCAATTGGCGACCTGGACGATTTCGTCGATCAGGTCGGTCTTGAGGATGGAGGGGACGAAGCCCGCGCCGATGCCCTGGATCTTGTGCAGGCCGGGCTGGCCGCCGGAGAGGACGGGGCTGGCGGCGGGCTCGACTGCAATCGCTTTGAAGCCGGGTTTTTTCTTCTTGAGGATTTCGGCGACGCCTGTGAGCGTGCCGCCGGTGCCGATGCCGGAGATCAGGATATCGGCCTTGCCCGCCGTATCCTCCCAGATTTCAAGCGCGGTGGTGTTGCGGTGGATTTCGGGGTTGGCCGGGTTGTCGAACTGGCCGGGGATGAAGGAGTCGGGGATTTCCTTCAGCAACTCCTCCGCCCTTGCAATCGCGCCCTTCATGCCCTTATCGGCGGGGGTTAAAACCAGTTCGGCCCCGAGGATTTTCAGCATCTTGCGGCGTTCCTGGGACATGCTTTCGGGCATGGTCAGGATCAGGCGGTAGCCGCGCGAGGCCGCGACGAAGGCCAAAGCGATGCCTGTATTGCCGGAGGTGGGTTCGATCAGGGTGGTCCTGCCGGGGGTGATTTTGCCCTTTTTCTCCGCATCCTCGATCATGGCGAGGCCGATGCGGTCCTTGACCGAGGCCAAGGGGTTGAAGAATTCCAGCTTGCCGAGCAGATCGGCCTTTACGCCATGGGCTTTGGCCAGTTTAGCGAGGCGGACAAGCGGCGTCGCGCCAATGGTCTGGGTCACGTTATCATAGATTTTTCCGCGAAATTCGTTCATGGCTTTCCCCTTAGGCTTGGATAATCCAAAGTATATATAGCGCGAAGATCCGAAGACCCGAAGTTTTAATTTATCTCTGTACGTCATCCCGGCGAAGGCCGGTATCTATGCGATGTTTGGGCTGGAATTTAGGGCAGTTTTTTACGCGGAGGCCCGGAGAACCGGAGTCTAGTCTTTCTTCAGGCCTTCGGGTCTTCGCGTTATCGGCGCCCTTATGGAGGCGGCAAGAGCGTATGGGTCCCGGCCTTCGCCGGGATGACGGGGAGGAAAAATTGTTAAAAAGCCGGTTCAAGCGGTTCATTTGCCAAATTTTTTATTGATTTTTTCCAATGTATGATAATATAAGAATACACGCACGCGCCTATGGCCCCTGGCTTGGTCCAGACATGGTTATGCAGCGACGTAAACAACTTCAAACGGGGCGGCGTTTTCCGCTCAAGCTTAAAGGGTTTATGTTGATGACCAGTCCTGCTACCGAATGGGGCCACGAGTCCCCTATACCGTTGAATGCCCTCTCCCTGTTTGCCTTATTGGCAGCCCGGGCGAAAACCATTTTCGGCACGTCGAACTACCTTTTACATCCCAGTATCTGAGCGGCGCACTCCGGCGTAAGGGCCGGGGATGAGCGCCGCACCTGACTGTTTGTCCCGGTTTGAAGGACAGGCAGCTTTGGGCGCATCTCAGCTATTTGGTAAAAGGTAACACGACTATGAACAAGATTGTCCCGCTCTCGATTGTCAATGTCCGCAAGGTGGAAGGCGCGCCTGTCCCCCTGCATTATATCGGCACGGTTGAGCAGATCGTATCCCGGCTGCGCCCATCGCTGCCGCTGTATATCGTGCGGCCGGATGTGATCGCCCGCGCGACGCGCGAGTTTGTCGCCGGGTTTCCGGGCGAGGCGATGTTCGCGGTAAAGGCGAACCCGGACAAGGCTGTGCTGCAGATCATGGCGAAGAATGGGCTGCGCGCGTTCGACGCGGCATCGATCGAGGAAGTGCGGCTGGCGCGGAAGGCCGCGCCGAAGGCGACCGTGTATTTCATGCACCCCATCAAAGCGCCGGAAGCGATCCGCGAGGCGTATCATGTGCATGGCGTTCGCAATTTCGTGCTGGATTCGAAGGACGAGCTGTACAAGATCCTGCGCGAGACGGAACTGGCGCCCGACCTGAATTTGTTTGTGCGCATGGCGCTGCCCAAAAACGGCAAGGCGG
>JBGAQU010000106.1:0-6613 GCA_044220535.1 Alphaproteobacteria bacterium
CTGCCTGCTGGTTTTCTGCCGTGTCGGTCGTAATAACCACGCCGCCCCTGAAACGCGCCTATGTCCGTGCCTCGAAATGGATTGATCGGGTAGCGGGCGCTTTCTTTATCGGCCTCGGCCGGAAACTGGCGGAAAGCCGACTTTAGCCATACTTATGCCCACAAATGCGACTCATTATCAAAAATATCTTGCGAATGGTTCTCAATTTCACTACCTTAAGGGTAACGAAACAGGGAATCGCCCAGAATGATCGTCTGCAACTGCAACCCCTTCAGCGACCGCGATGTCAAAGCGCACCTGCAGTCCACGGGTAAAACCACGGTTGCGGCCACCTATAAATGCTGCTCCGGCGGCGCGTCACCCGAATGCTGCCGTTGCCTGACGACCCTGAAAGACATGGTTCAGGCGCATAACGCGGACCTGACCATCGAAAACCTGAAACAATCCCTGCCTCAGCCTGTTGAGATGGAAGAAATGGCATGATTGTCTGTATTTGCAGAGAATTTAGTTGTGCTACCGTTAAAGGCTCGGTGAACGCTGGATCAACAGATTGTATTGATACCCATGAAAAACTAAGGGGTCAAAAACCCAATTGCGGAGGATGCCTCGTTTTCACTCAGGCACTCCATGAGCTTTTTAAAAGGACGGGCAAAGAACTGGGTGAGGCTTCAAAGGCTAAACCTGAAGACAGGGTCAGCGCCATCCGCTATTTGGTAAAAAAGGCATCTGAATATCCGCCTGATGCAATACCTGAATATTTTGATCCAGTATTAAAAGCGGCAGCTCACGTCCTGAAATAATTCCGGATGCTTTACCGCAGGATATGGACAACCTCCTGCGTATATGCCACGAGTCTTGAACGCAAACCTCAATCTCGTAGGAATTTGAAATGTTTAAATCCTGTATCAGACTTTTAGGGAGTATCCTTATCATGACAGCCAGCATGGCGGGTGCCGCCCATGCGGAAGATGCCAAACCGGCCGCCGCAACCCCTGACACCACCCTGACCCTGAACCTCTCGACCGGCCCGGTCGTGATCCAGATGCTGCCCGACATCGCCCCCGGCCATGTCGCCCGCATCAAGGAACTGGCCGGCCAGAAATTCTATGACGGTATCGTCTTCCACCGCGTCATAGACGGCTTTATGGCCCAGACGGGCGACCCGACAGGCACCGGCACAGGCGGCTCCAAACTGCCTGACCTGAAAGCCGAGTTCAGCCAGTACCCCTACAAACGCGGCACGGTCGGCATGGCCCGCACCGGCGACCCGAACAGCGCGAACTCCCAGTTCTTCATCTGCTTCACTGATGACGGCTGCAGCTTCCTGACCGGCCAGTACACGGTCTGGGGACAGGTGATCAGCGGCATGGAGAATGTCGATAAAGTCGCCAAGGGCGAACCACCTGCCAGCCCGGACAAAATCGTCACCGCGACGGTTGGCGCTGCCGCCCCGGCAAAAGCGAATTAATCATTTGATTATCCAACCCTCTCCTTTAAAAAGGAGAGGGTTTTTCTTTTTTAAAAGGCAATGATATGAGCAAGGATTGGTGGCGCGGCGCGGTGGTGTATCAAATCTACCCACGCAGCTATATGGACTCCAATGGTGATGGCATCGGTGACCTGCCCGGCATCACTGAAAAATTGCCCTATGTTGCTTCTTTAGGCGTAGACGCCATCTGGCTTTCCCCTTTCTTCAAATCACCGATGAAGGATTTCGGATATGACGTGTCCGATTACAAAGACGTCGATCCGATCTTCGGCGCCATCAGGGATTTTGAGGCGCTGTTGAAGCGCGCCCATGACCTCGGCCTGAAAATCATCATCGACCAGGTGCTGAACCACACTTCGGACCAGCACGCATGGTTTCAGGAAAGCAAACTGAGCCGCGATAACCCCAAGGCCGACTGGTATGTCTGGGCCGACCCAAAGCCAGACGGCACACCCCCCAACAACTGGCAGGCCGTGTTCGGCGGATCGTCCTGGGAATACGACATCCGGCGCGGGCAATATTATTTACACAACTTCCTGCCTTCACAGCCCGACCTTAACCTCCGCAATCCGGAAGTGCGTGACGCGGTTCTCGAAGAATGCCGCTTCTGGCTGGACATGGGCGTGGATGGTTTTCGTCTGGACACATCGAATTACTTCTTCCATGACGAACAACTCCGGAACAATCCCGTCAATCCAAAACCCTTCAACCTGAACTTTGAACTGGCGCATGCCACGCCGTACACCATGCAGCTGCATCAATTCGATAAATCACGGCCTGATAACGTGGTGATGTTGAACGATATCCGCAAACTGATGGACAGCTATGACGCGCGCATGACGGTCGGCGAAGTGGGCGACGAAAGCATCGGGATGGAATTGTCAGCCAGCTATACAGGCGGCGGGGACAAACTGCATACCTGTTACAATTTCGATCTTTTAGGCGGCACGGAACCCAGCGCCTCTTTTATACGCAAGGCACTTGATCATTTCGACAGCTACAAGATCAAGGACAGCTGGCCGTCCTGGGCGTTTTCCAACCATGACGTACCGCGCGTCCTGTCCCGCTGGGGCAAGGATTGCAATTACGACCCGCGCTTTTCCGCCACCGTCCTCGCCGCCCTGTGCAGCCTGCGCGGCACAATCTTCATGTACCAGGGTGAAGAACTGGGATTGACCGACGCGGTTATTCCTTTCGACCGCATTCAGGACCCATGGGGCAAATATCTTTACCCGCTATGGCAGGGCCGCGACGGCTGCCGCACGCCGATGCCCTGGACCACAGGGAACGATTATGCCGGATTCAGCACCGCGGAACCCTGGCTCCCCATTCCTGAACAGCACAGCCGCAACGCGGTTGCCGCGCAGGAAAAGGATTCCTTTTCCCCGTTGAACGCATTCCGCGCCTTCGTAAAATGGCGAAAATCCGTCCCTGCGATGGTTGAAGGCACGCTGAAGTTTTTCAATGGCCCAACTGATCGCCAGCTTTGCTTCACCCGCACGCTTGGGAAGGAAAGGGTATTATGCTTGTTCAATTTTGATAGTAAACCCGCCAGCATTTCATTGCCTGACACGCATAAAGGAAAAGCGTTCGATGCAGGAACACGCACCGGCTCGACGGACGGAAACACTGTAACCCTTCCGGCATTCGGTCTTTATTGTTCGGTGTCCGAAGGCGGCTGATCGGGTAGCACGATCTGTTCCGTGGCAACCGGTTCTGCCGGTGGAACCGTCTTTACTTCGGGGACAAGAACACCCATCGCCGCAACCAGCCTTTTCATGATACGGTCCAGCCGTTCCATATCACGCAACGGATCGACCGTCTCAAGATGCAGAACACCCGCCAGTTCGTCGAAGAAAAATAGCACGGCGACATTCTTCATCCCCATGACATCCGTCAGGGTATCCATGCGCTCCTTGGTCATGAATGCCTTCAGCACAGACGCATCCCGTGTCTTGGCTACATAGGCGGCCACCCATTTCTCATGTTCGAACACTGCAATATCGGGAAAGGCCAGTGTTTCAATAAAATTCCGCATTTCAGGCGTGCCAATGGCAGCACCAGTCGGCATGCCCGCCCCCGTCTCAATCTCAATTACCGAAACATAACGGCGACCGCGCACATCATCCGTCTGTTGCGCATCGCAGAACAGGGAAATACCGAACCCGCCCATCGTCCCCCGGACAACCGGCGATTCCATGAAGCCGCGCTTCTGGTATTCCAGCCCGTGACGCACGGCGAAGGCAGACCATGATTGCTTCTGCTGCCGCAAAATAAATATGGTCCAGCCGGATATGCCCAGCAGGAACAGCGAAATAATAACCCAGATGAATATCAGCATGCGTCAGATAGCCGCCTTGGTGTTGAATGCCAAGGGCCAGTCTATACGGTCATGGATAAAAAACCTAGGCGCTGGTATCAGCTTTTCCCCTGCCCCATGGCCAGAAGGTCGAGCCATTCCCCGTTCAGGGCCAGTTCGCTTTCCAGGCTGGCGAGAAGGCTCGATATGGCCCCCGTCATAACGGCTTCCTTATCTTTAGACCCGAGAAGATGGATCAGGGCATGCAGTTGCGCCAGCTGTTGCCGGCAACGATCGATGCCCATTTTACAGACGAGATGCAGATGATCCCGCGAGTCTACGGTTTGCTTTTTCATGTATTTCCCCCACACATTAGCGATAATTTTCATATCGTGACAGAAAATTAACGCAAATACGCGACTTTCGTCAAGAAATTTTTACTACCTATGCGTGATATTTTTGGAATTTTTGGCTGAAACCTGTCGTTTTTTTAACTTGTCATCCCGAACGCAGTGTGGGACCTCACCTGTGCGAAGGTGAAGTCCCTCACTGCGTTCGGGATGACAAAGAAGTTTAAATCTGATTAGGCTGCTTGCCGTTGACTGGCGCCAAAGCGTTCTTCGCTGGTGCGATCGGCAACCGACGCCGTATCACGCCCTTCACGGTCCGCGCGTTCGAAGACGCTCAGCAGAACATTGTAAATGCCCCCTACGCGCTCCAACACCTCATTATGGGTGGGGATTGGGTAACGGTCCGGATGCATGCGCCACAGATACTGTGTTCCGGCACAAATCACACCGCCCGCATTGATCACGTAATCGGGCGCATACAGCACGCCTTTGTCACGCAACATATTGGCGTGGCGTGAGTGTGCCAGCACATTATTCGCGCAACCGGCAACGATCTTCGCTTTCAGGGTCGCGATTGTCGCATCGTCCAGATCCGCCCCGCGTGCACAAGGCGCATAAATATCGACATCTTCCTTCATGATCTCGGCGGATGTCACGATCTTTGCATTGCCGCACTCAGTCGCCAGTGTCTTCAAACGGGCCTGTGCGTTTTCATTGCCGTCCCAATCCGACATGGTCAGGACTGCACCGTCTTTATACAACATCCGGCATAGATCCGCGCCGACAGCGCCAGCAGCACCCTTCACGGCAACCGTCACGCCCTTCAGGCTGTCATTGCCCATGCGATGTTTAACGCAAGCCTTGATCCCAACATAGGTGCCATAGGCCGTGTAAGGTGACGGGTTCGCGCCCGGAAGCGTCGACTGGTCAAAACCTTTAGGCAACATCTGGCCTGCGAAAACGGAGAATGGAATGCCGCTGACATAGGGCGTTTCTGCAAACACGAATTCCATGTCGCGCTCACCGGTATTCATATCTTCCGCCGTCACGTAACGCCCGCCCAGGCTTTGCACCACCTGGCCCAGTGCCCGCATCATCGCCTCGGTCGGCTTGTCCTGGCCTTTTGGCCCAAGCACCACGCCCTTGCCGCCGCCGAGATCCAGATTGGCCATGGCATTCTTATAGGTCATGCCGCGCGACAGGCGGAGCACATCGGTGATGGCTTCATTGCCATCCGCATAATCGGTGCGATAGCGGCAGCCACCCAGCGCCGGGCCGCGATGCGTGTTGTGGATCGCAATAAACGCGCGGAAACCGATTGTCTCGTCTTCAGCATAAACAACCTGTTCGTGATCCTGATAATGCGGGCTGGCCGCGAAGCGCGGATCGGATTTTTGCCCGGAAAGGATCGCCGTGATGTCTTCAATCTTTAGGGAGGGTGATACAGAACTGTTCTGCTGGTGCGATTGCATGAAACGCGTCTCCTGTTTTTGGTGCAGCGCAGTAATCAGAATGCGAATATTGCAATGCAAAAAGTATTCGTATATCCGTTACTGTTCCTATTACTGTTATATCACTAAAATGGACAATTCCACGGAGCATTTTTAAACGCAAATCAATTTCGATGGATTCAAACGATTACTGACAGCTTCGTAAAATTTCTTATCGAATGGCTTGAAATAAGTGAAATAAAATTTCCCGTTTTGCTTCCGGATAAATCTTTATGGCTTCTTTGAACGGAAAGCCGCTTCGGCTATAGTGGCGTCGTAATCTGAAAACACGAAGGTATCGCCATGTCCAAAAAGCTCGCATGTTTGTGTATCGCACTGGCCGTTTTTGCAGCCCCCGTCATTGCCAGGGCACAGCCTACGGGCGCGCCGGAAAACATTACCTTGCAGGACGCAATGCCGAAACCGGTCGACATGGTCCCCATGCCGCCTGCCCTGGGCCAGGATGCGCCTCCTGAAGGTTATGCCGCCGCGGCAGCCGCCGCCAGCGGCATGCCTATGGGGGATGCAAATGCAGCCACCCCCATGCCTGCGCCAGAAGCCACGACAGGCGAGGATCCGCAAGTCGATCTGGCCGCCCAGTGCCGCGAAACCAATACGGAAGCCACGGCAATCAGCGCCTGCCTTGAAACCGTCCGCAACGATCTGGAACAGGCCCTGAAAAATGCACAGACCGACGCCATGAAGAAAGGTGAAGTCGCCACCGACTGGCAGGCATCCCGCAACGCCGCCCAGCGTCTGGCCAGCAGTTCCATGAGCTTCGACGCCTACCGCACATCGGAATGCCTGCGCCGCCATCAAAGCATGGATGAATGGAACCAGATCCCGAAAACCGACGAATACGTGACCTGCGAAATCCAGCTGACCCAGGCCCGTATCCAATCATTGAAAAACTAATCTCGAAAGTATTGTCATCCCGCTATGCTGCGGGATGACAAAAGATATTATGCAATTCTTGAAACCTACT
>JBGAQU010000107.1:0-6453 GCA_044220535.1 Alphaproteobacteria bacterium
GTAGGATTTGAACCTACGACCTTCAGGTTATGAGCCTGACGAGCTACCGGGCTGCTCCATCCCGCGCCAGTAAAGGATTGGGGTGTTATAGCGCCCCTGCCCCGGAAAAGCAACATCTCTTTGGCCGGAAAGGTAAAAAGCCGGATTCTCCTGATAAATCATGGAGAATCCGGCTTTCCCTGTTCAACTCACCGGTTCTTATGACCGGTTTTGTTTTTGGACGGTCTGATAAAGGGGCTCAAGGCCGCGTGCGGCCTGTGCGTCATTGGCGGGGCGGACCAGGGTTTTGACGATGGCCTGTTCCTCCCGCTCCACCGGGTAAGGGAGCATCATGGCGCCGCCGCCGGCAGTTGAGGCATAGAAATACATGAAATTCTCCTTTGAATGGGCCGGTTCAACGCACCAGTTCTGGAAGGGTAGCCGCTTTCTACCCGAATTCAAGCGAAAGACGTGCTGCGCCGCCGTTTCGGGGGTGCAGCATAACGCAGCCGTCAACCCGTTGTAAAAGCATGTAAAAATTGCATTTTTTGGCGATATGTCTTACAATTTTAGAAGAACAGGGATGCAGTAAATGCGGGTTGCAATGGTATGGGGCCAATATGAGGGCCCGACATGGGGTGTGGCTGCGGCCATCTACGCGGGCTGGGGCCTGCTGACATGGTTTTACCATGACCTGCCGCTGTGGCTGGTCCTGCCCGCGGGCGCGTGGCTGGTGTGCTGGCACGGCTCCCTCCAGCATGAAACCATCCACGGCCACCCGACGCGCAGCCCCTTGATCAATGAACTCCTCGCCTCCCCTGCGCTCGGCTTGTTCATCCCCTACCGACTTTATAAAATGAGCCATCTGCGCCACCACCATGATGAACGCCTGACCTTCCCGTTCGAAGACCCTGAATCCTATTACGTGACGGAAGGGGAATGGGCGAAGATGGGTGTGGTGCACCGTCGCCTGCTGCTGTTCTACAACACGCTGTTCGGCCGCCTGACCATCGGCCCGCCGCTGAACCTCGCCATGATGATGCGCGATGAAATCCGCCGCCTGTTGCGTGGCGACCGGTCGCATGTGAAGGCCTGGGTTTTGCACGTGCCTGCCGTTGCGCTGGTGCTGGTCTGGGTGTGCGGCGTCTGTGATATTCCGCTGCTCTCCTACATCCTGCTCTTCGCCTGGCCGGGCCTGTCGCTGACCATGCTGCGTTCCTTCGCCGAACACCGCGCGGTGGATGAAGTGCGCGAACGCACCGTCATCGTCCGCACCACGCCGTGGATGCGCCTCCTCTACCTCAACAACAATTTCCACAGCGTGCATCACGATTATCCGCGCCTTGCATGGTACCAGATCCCGGCGCGCTACCGCGCCCATCGCGATGCGTTTTTAAAGGATAACGGCCATTATTATTTCAGCTGCTATGGCGAACAGTTCCGCCGCTATCTGTTCCGCGCAAAGGAACTGCCCGTTCATCCCAAGTCATGACCGGCGGGCCGCCTGGCAATGGCGCGGCTTAAATACGCGAACGGCGTATCGACAATGGTCACAAACGCCTTCACCCCATACGCCACCGCCGCCAGTTCAAGCCACCCGTCAAACACGCCGTAAAACGCCAGGAACGCAAAGGCGAACGTGTCGAAGGCTTGGGAGATCAGCGTGCTGGCATTGTTGCGCAGCCACAGATACCGCCCATCCGTCCACGCCTTGATCCGCGCATATAAAAACACATCCAGCGTCTGGCTGAGATAGAACACCAGCAAGCCTGCACCCACCAGCCGGAACGATGTTGAAAACACGATATCCATTGCATTCGAAAGCGCAATCACATCCTCCGCCGGCTGCGCCATGCGGATCGCCTGCAGATACAGCTGGAACAAAACCGCCGTGAACACGCCGATGCGCACAGTGTCATAGGCAACTTTCTTGCCATGGATTTCAGTCAGGACGTCATTGGTCAGGAAAATCGTCACATACAGCGCCGTGCCCAGCGTGATGGGCAGCCCAAACACCTCGATCACCTTGCCATCTGTAATCCCAAGCAGCAGCGTGATCATAATCACCAGCCCCTGCAGCCATCCCTGCCCCCGCCAGGCAGCGACGGGGATGGACAGGATGCCGGCCGCCATCACCGCGAAAAACAGCATTTCGTTGGACATGTTTACCCCTGCGCTAAAATCCCGGAACTTTCAAGCGGCGCCCCCGGTTGGCCATGGAGCCCCATCAATAAACCATGGAGAAAACCAATGTCCATTCTGGATTCGATTACAGGCAAAAGCCAGCCCGACATTCACGCCGCCGCCCCCATCCCGGAACGGCTGCGCAAGGCGGAGCGCGTTCTGATCATCACCGCTGACAACACAGAAGACACGGAATTTTTCTACCCCTATTACCGCCTGACCGAAGACGGCTATCAGGTGGATGTCGCAACGCCCGACGGCGGCGCGTTCAAGGCGAAACACGGCCTTGGCCTCCAAGATACGTTGTCGATCAACGATATCCGTCCGCAGGATTACGCTTTGATCTACATTCCCGGCGGCAAGGCGCCCGAGACTCTGCGCAAGGATGATGCCGTTCTGTCCTTCGTCAAAACCTTCGCGCAAAGCGGCAAACCCATCGCCGCCGTTTGCCACGGCCCGCAGCTGCTGATCGCCGCCGATCTGGTGCGCGGCAAACAAATGGCCTGCTGGCCCGAAGTGCGCGAAGAACTGGAAAAAGCCGGCGGGATTTTCGTCAACGAAGCCCTGGTCGAAGACGGCCAGTTCATCACCGCCCGCATGCCCGGCGACCTGCATCGCCATCTTTATGGTGTGCTTCAATACCTGCGGGGCAAACAACAGGCCCAACCCCGCGACCAGAGAAAATCCGCCGCCTGAAACAAAAGCCCCTGAATTTTCAGGGGCTTTTTCATTTCAAGGACAAACAGGCGGCGTCCAGAATTTAGTGATGCGGTTGGCCCAGACATCTTCATGTTTACGCTCCCCGAATTCTTTCCAATGCTGGGAGTAGGTGACGCAAACATGCAAACGTTCGGCCCCCACTCTGGCACGCTCAAGCATGGCTTGCCTGAAGGGCTGATCAACGTCACTCTCAGGGACATCATCCATACTCAGGGAATAAAGCGCCATATCCTTCCCTCTGTCCGATCTGTGCTGCAAGGAAAGAGTCAGCACGAAATTATACAATTCTTCCACTCCTCCTTCAGGCTATCCAGTAACGGGACAACATAAGACATTTGGTAGCCGCCACTCTGGCCCTCTCTCCAGGATGTTCCCATACCATCATAAAGACCTGCGTTCTTGTCAATCAGCTGGGCGTACACATAACTGGCATCGTAGCTGCCGGTATTATGCACGGAAGCGGCCAGATAATCCGCCAGGAAAGCCAGTATTTCAGGACGGCCGTCACGGGCTGTCATCAGGGCCGCAAAGCCGGTAGCGGCATTCAGAATATAATCAGCTTTCGTATGTTCATCCAGTTGAAACGGATTATTATGATCGACCAGGCATTGAGCAGCTGTATAGTGGGTTTTAAAATTATGCCACGCTTCGGCTGAGATCGGCATATCTGCATGATAAGTGTAAGGCGCTTTATAATTCACGGCGTCATGCATAAAACCGTCATTCCCCATATATTCATCCTGACCCGTGAACGCTTTGATTTCTTTTTCTACGTCAGGATTTGGCGCTGGTACAAAAGCCATGCATGCGAATTTGGCAGCTGTTGGTGTTTTAACAAGCGCCGACAGGCTGACAGGTTCCAAACCCCGGTCCGCCGCCACAAACTCATCGTTGATCACATGATCATAAATATCCTGCGCCGGCACATCAGCATCAAACTTCATGCCGACAACAAAAGACATAAGCGCTGAAATATTAAGCGCTTTGTTTGGGCCATCAAAGCCCAAATCCGCATAAGCGGCATCGTCATTGATACTAGGTAAAAAAAGGATATTTGACAGCTCTGGCATGGTTGAACCCATATCATGATATAAACCGTTCAGTCGGCCGCCTTCATCCAGCCTGTCCGAAACCGGATCCGCCTGCGCGATATTAGCCACCGTAGCTATAAACAATGCAGTTAGCGTGCCTGTAACAAATTTATTCATATGCATAATTCCCCAGTTAAAGTTATGGCATTCTACCCCCAGAAAAACTATGTCAACATGCAATAAGGAAATTATCTTGCCAATTGATATAACCGCCGCGCTGTTTTATCGTTTGCTATGATGACATCGGCAATCAAACTGGAACAGGACTGGCTGGACATCCTTCAGCCGGAATTCGACCTGCCCTATATGAAGGCGCTCAAAATTTTCCTGCAGCAGGAGAAGGAGCGCGGCAAAATTGTTTACCCGCGCGGGTCGGATATTTTCAACGCGTTTAATACCACCCGGATCAAGGATGTGCGCGTGGTAATTTTGGGCCAGGACCCCTAT
Source organism: Alphaproteobacteria bacterium (assembly GCA_044220535.1). Lineage (GTDB taxonomy): Bacteria > Pseudomonadota > Alphaproteobacteria > Micavibrionales > Micavibrionaceae > JBDHTS01. The sequence goes on from JBGAQU010000107.1 coordinate 4,422, forward strand.
CACGGCCCCGGCCAGGCGCATGGCCTGTCTTTTTCCGTGCCGCCGGGCGTGCCACTGCCGCCGTCTCTACAGAATATCTATAAGGAAATAGAAGCCGAATACGGCCAGCCCATGCCGCGCAAGGGCGACCTGACCGGCTGGGCGAAGCAGGGGGTTCTGCTGCTGAACGCCACTTTGACCGTGGAAGCGCACCAGGCCGGATCCCACCAGAAAAAAGGCTGGGAAGATTTCACCGACGCCGTCATCCGCGCCATCAACGACCGCTGCGACCATGTGGTGTTCATGCTGTGGGGTTCCTACGCTCAGAAAAAAGGCGCATTTATCGACCGCGCAAAACATCTGGTGCTGCAGTCGCCGCATCCATCGCCTCTATCCGCCCATCGCGGGTTTTTAGGGAATGGACATTTTAAGGAGGCGAATGAATATCTGGAGAAGAACGGCCGAACGGCAGTGGATTGGCGGGATATTTAGGCGTTCTCACCAATCAACTTCTTTGCCATCCCATTGGAAAAAACGGCCTGTATGCTCTAACGTCAATCCAGCGATCAAGCGCTTTAGTCCGGCAACGCTCTCTTGAACATCAATATCAGCACCATCTCCGCCCATGTCCGTACGAACCCAACCAGGATGAACAGGGCAAACAATTATGCCTTCATTTCTCAAATCAATAGACGCCAGCTGCATCACTTTATTAAGAGCAGTTTTAGATGAGCGATAAGCATAGCTGCCTGCAGCCATACGGCTCAGAGCGCCCATTTGGCTTGAAATTGTAATAATTTTAGCTTGGCCTGCAGCTTTTAAATGCGGATGAAAAGCTTGTATAACCCTTAAAGGCGCCAAGGTATTGACGGCAAAAACCTGCATCCATTCATTGTAATCAGTATCCTTAAAAGATTGTCGCGATTTATCGCCATAAATTCCTGCATTATTGATTAATATATCAATAGAGGTATCTTTTAACACTTTGGCCAGATGATCTATGGATATTGGATCCGTAACATCAAGCGCATGAATTTGAACATTTCCTTTAATCGACTTTAAAGTTGCGGCTTTGTTTGGATCACGGCAGCAAGCATGCACCATTGCACCATCGCCTACATATTGCCGCACGAATTCAAGACCAATTCCTCGATTAGCACCTGTGACAAGAATTTTCATCGTGAACTTCTCCTTTTACAAAGACATCATAAGCGAAAAACCCTCCTTTTCAGGAGGGTTTTGAATTCTTGTGCCGGAATAATTCGAGATCTCGAACAAAGTGGGTTTGGAAGACCTGGCAACGACCTACTCTCCCATGCCTTAAGACATAGTACCATCGGCGATGAGGCTTTTCACGGCCCAGTTCGGTATGGGATGGGGTGTTACGCGCTCTCTAAAGCCACCAGGTCATCCAAAACCACTTCATTCAAAGAAATAAGCAAGCAATCATAAAAGTTGTCATTCCAACCAACAGATCATCAGGACTGTCTCGCCATACAGGCGGATTTGTCACTGTGCGTGTTTTTTTGTTTCCATGTTTTTGTCCTAAGAACAAAAACACTGAACGGGTAGAATTCAAGCCGATCGAGCAATTAGTACCAGTTAGCTTCACGCCTTACGGCGCTTCCACATCTGGCCTATCAACGTGGTCGTCTTCCACGGCTCTGATAGGGAAACCTTGTTTTGAGGGTGGCTTCACGCTTAGATGCCTTCAGCATTTATCCATTCCGCACATAGCTACTCGGCGATGCCGCTGGCGCGACAACCGATACACCAGAGGTGCGTCCATCCCGGTCCTCTCGTACTAAGGACAGCTCCTCTCAAGTTTCCAACACCCACGGCAGATAGGGACCGAACTGTCTCACGACGTTCTGAACCCAGCTCACGTACCTCTTTAAATGGCGAACAGCCATACCCTTGGGACCTGCTCCAGCCCCAGGATGAGATGAGCCGACATCGAGGTGCCAATCAGCGCCGTCGCTGTGGACGCTTGGGCGCTATCAGCCTGTTATCCCTAGAGTACCTTTTATCCGTTGAGCGATGGCCCTTCCAT
>JBGAQU010000008.1:0-51807 GCA_044220535.1 Alphaproteobacteria bacterium
CTCTCCATCAACTTCTCCGACACGCAGTGGAAGGCGGCTGGCCTGAAAGCCGAGTCTGATGGAACGCTCTCGATCGTATCCCGTGACGACCTTGCGAACAAAATCCTTGGCGAGCCGGATACGGGATCGCCGGCGCGGTATTCCATGTCGGAACTGTGGGGCGGCGATACGAACAGCGTGATCGACCGCGTGGTGTTCGCGCTGAACGACAGCGGCTCCACCATCTTCTCCGCCAACACAAGCGCGTCCCCCGGTCATGCCGGGCTTCTGGTCGGCGGGTCCGGCAGCGGGATTCTGACCGGTTCCGCGGGGGACGACATCATCGTCGGCGGCAACGGCGCGAATACGCTGAAAGGCAATGGCGGCACGGACCTTCTGGTCGGCGGCAGCGGCGACAACGTCTTCGCGGTCGGGAACGGCCGCAGCATCCTGCAGGGCGATATCGGCGGCGGCGTGAACACGCTGGACCTGAGCGGCTACGGCAGCAAGATCACGATCACCGCCGGCCACTTCAACACCGAAGGCACGACCGCCTATGGCGAATTTTACGGCATGGACGCGATCAAACTCGGCGCGGGCGACGACAGCATCAGCGCGGCCGGCTACGCCTATGAGAAAGTGACCGTCCAGGCGGGCGACGGCCAGGACACCGTCAGCTTCTTCGGCGCGGCGAATACCGATGCGCTGGTCGCGAACGGCGCGATCACGCTCGACCACGGCAGCGGGCTTGACGGCGTCGGCGTGACGCGCGTCCTGGACGCGGAAAAAATCGCGTCGGAAGGCGGGCTGATCACCATCCGCGAACTGGGCCACAGCTTCACAGGCAGCAAGTCGGTGTACGATTATTCCGGCATGGCGCAAAAACTGACCTTGACCGCCGCGGCCACCGCGGACGGGATGACCGTCACGGACGGCGTCAAGACAGACACGATCGCGCTGACGAGAGGCACAAGCGGGATCGTCGGGTCCGATCTGGGCGATACGGTCAACCTTGCCGCAAACGCGACGACGCTGTGGCTCGGGCACGGCAATGATATCGTCAATCTGGCGGCGGGGGCGAAAGGCAACCTGATCTATAACGGCGGCAATGACGTCTTCAACATGACCGGTTATTCTTTCCTCGGCACAATCCAGCTGGGGCCATATGTAAGCAACACCGCTACATTCACCAGAACTGCGCTTGCCTGGGGGCTGAATGCCGATGGAAACATGCAGTCGGAATTCAACCTGACCATGAATATCCCGGGTTCCGGCAGCATGGTGTTCAACAAGGCGGGTATCCAATATAACAATGCGGGCGCGGACGGCCGATTTTTCACAGCAGATGACGTCATATCATACAATATTCATCTGAATATAAAAACCTGGGACGGGCTGACTTACGATCTGTTTAGGGTAAAGCCAATTTTAACAGGCATTGCGAACGACCCCGGAGCTATCCCGACACCATATGACGACAATCTGACGGCCGTATTTTCCGAGCCCGACCATGCCATGAATGGGGGCTCGGGGAACGATACCCTGACCACCGACATGAGTGAAGTATGGATGTATGGCGGGTCGGGCCATGACACGCTTTACGCCAACGGGTCATACGACAATCTTTATGGCGGTTTCGATGACGACACTTTATATGGCGGAAATGATTTTACAACACTGTCCGGCGATGACGGCAACGACAAATTATATGCCCGGTCCGGCCAAAATAATTTATACGGCGGCGATGGCGACGACACTTATATCCTGTCCGGCGGGACCGATAATAGGATCAATGATGAAATTTCCAGAGATGGCGATAACAACACAATTGAATTTGCGGATCTTACAAAAAGTCAGATTACATGGCGTTTCCTGCAAGGAACGAATTTCGTGGAGTTCCAGGCGGCAGGCGGCTTCTATCTCAGCATCAATGACTACCATAATTTTACAACCGCCAAATTCTCGAACGGTGAAACCATCAGCCTTCAGGACTGGGTAGGCAGCCGCTATTACACGTCAGACGAATCTGATTTCATTAATGCCAGCGCGGAAACCAGTTCGGTCACCATTCATCTTATGGGAGGAAAGGATTATTTTACAGGCTCCGCCTATGCGGATATGGTTTATGGCGATGCCGGAAACGACTATATATGGGCTGATCAGGGCGATGATACGATTGATGGCGGCGCGGGCACCGATACCGTCATGTTTTCCCACGACCCGGCAGGCGTCACAGTCAACCTCGCACTGGGCAAAGCCACAGACGGCTGGGGCAATACGGATACGCTGATCAGCATAGAAAGCGCTCAAGGATCAGCCTATAACGATCTTTTTATAAACAGCAGCGTCCATAACTTCTTCGTCGGCAATGGCGGCATCGATACTGTCAGTTACGAAACGGCCGCCGCCGGCGTCACCATCAACCTGGCAACACAAAAAGTTACAGGCGAAGGCGCGGATACGCTCAGCGATATTTCAAACGCCATCGGCTCAAGATTTAACGACACATTCGTCAGCAGCAAAGGCGACAACGTATTCACTGGTAATGGCGGGATTGATACCGTCAGCTATGCATCGGCAACCGCGGGCGTCACGGTCAATCTCTCCGCAGGCACGGCAACAGGTGATGGTGCGGATACATTAAAAGGCATTTCCAATGCGATTGGTTCAACCCGTAACGACACATTCATCAGCAGCAGTGGCAACAACGTATTCACCGGCAACGGCGGCACTGATACGGTCAGTTATGCGTTCGCCGCAAGCGGCGTCACGGCCAATCTCACGAAAGGTACGGTAACAGGTGATGGCGCGGATACACTCAAAACTATCCTGAACATTATCGGTTCAGCGCATGATGATATATTCGTCAGCAGTGCTGGCAACAATGTCTTAAATGGCGGTGCTGGTATGGATACGCTCAGCTACGCAGGAACAGCCTCGGCGGTGACAGTCAGCCTGGCTTTGACAGGCGCTCAGGCCACAGGCGGATCTGGTACGGATACGATATCTGGCATAGAAAACCTCATTGGCTCCTCTTTCAATGACAAACTGACGGGCAGTTCAGGTAATAACATCATTGAAGGCGGTGCGGGCAACGATATATTGAATGGTGGTGCAGGTACGGACACACTCAGTTATTCAAGCGCAACCTCGGCCATCACCGTCAGCCTGGCCTTGACCACGGCACAGGTCACTGGTGGCGCGGGAACAGATACAGTTTCCGCCTTTGAAAACCTTATCGGTTCGGCATTTAACGATAAGCTGACAGGCAGTTCGGGTAATAACACCATCGAAGGCGGCGCTGGAAACGATACGCTGAACGGCGGCGCAGGCACAGATACACTCAGCTATGCCTCCGCAACCTCCGCTATAACGGTCAGCCTGGCCCTGACGACCGCACAGGTAACGGGCGGTGCAGGAACAGACACGGTCTCCGCTTTTGAAAACCTGAATGGTTCAGCCTTTAATGACAAACTCACAGGCAATACTGGCGTCAACACCCTTCATGGCGGTGCTGGCGTGGATACAATTGATGGCGGTGCCGGTAATGATATCCTGTATGGCGATGCCGGGGCTGATATCCTGACAGGCGGCTTAGGACTTGACCGATTTGTATTCGACACCTCCCTGTCCGGCAGCGATACGATCAATGATTTCAATAAAGCTGAAGATATTCTTGATTTATCCAGTCTGCTGACAGCCTACGACCCCGTAACCAACGCCATCACCGATTTTGTCCAGATTAGCAACAGCGGTGCGAACAGCATCGTGAAAGTCGATCTGGACGGGGCAGCAAATGGACAAGTCTGGACGCAGATCGCCACACTGACAGGTGTAACGGGATTGACCGATGAGCAAGCCTTGCTGAATAGCGGGCATTTGATCGGATGATTTTTTAGATATTCATCCTCTGGCCTTCTGCTCAGGAGTCACTTTTCTCATCCTATGTTAAATGTAAATATTTAATTTTGATCTGAAAAACAGGCCCTTAACCTTCAAAACAACAATTTCCTGTGAACAAAAGAAACAGCCTGCTGCTTTGGCGGTTACGGCTTTAAAAGATAGCTTATAAATTTACGGAAAGCCTTTTCGCATATCCTTGTGAAAGAATTCTTATGAAATCAGTTATTCTGGCAGGCGGCCTGGGTACGCGCATCAGTGAGGAATCGCATCTGCGGCCCAAGCCCATGGTCACGATCGGGGACATGCCGATTTTGTGGCATATCATGAAAATATATTCCCACCACGGCGTAAACGATTTCATCATCTGCCTTGGCTATAAAGGCTATATGATCAAGGAATATTTCGCCAATTACTTTCTGCACACATCGAACGTCACCTTTGACATCCAGAATAATAAAATGGAAGTGCATCAGCGCAATGCGGAACCGTGGCGCGTGACCTTGATCGACACAGGTGAAAGCACCATGACCGGCGGTCGGATCAAGCGCGTCCGGTCCTATCTAGGTGAGGAAGATTTCTGCTGCACCTATGGCGATGCGGTTTCCGACATTGATATCAAGGCACAGATTGCGTTTCATAAAAAGCAGGACAAGCTGGCGACCGTAACGGCCGTGCTGCCGCCGGGGCGGTATGGCGCACTGGCCATAGATGGCGACCGGGTTCAGAATTTTCAGGAAAAACCGCCGGGCGATGGTGGTTGGATCAGCGGTGGGTTTTTTATTTTTAAGCCATCATTTATCGATAAATATATCGAAGACGATACGACTTTGCTGGAACAAAGCCCCCTGCACACTCTGGCAAGCGACGGTGAATTAAACGCCTGGCGGCATAGCGGGTTCTGGCACCCGATGGACACGCTGCGCGAAAAAAAACAGCTTGAAAGCATGTGGAGCAGCGGTAAGGCTCCATGGAAATTGTGGGAATAGATCATGTTCGGCGACTGTTACCGCAATCGCCGTGTTTTTTTGACGGGCCACACTGGGTTTAAGGGCAGCTGGCTTGCCTTGTGGCTGGCGCGTATGGGCGCCCATGTAACGGGCATGTCCCTGCCGCCCGAGACTTTGCCCAATCACTGGGATTTGCTGAAACTGGATATAGATGGGCATTCTGCCGATATCCGTGATCCGCAGGCTGTGGCCGAAGCCGTAAAGAAGGCCAATCCAGAAATTGTCTTTCATCTGGCCGCGCAGTCCCTCGTCCGCCGTTCCTACCAACAGCCCAGGGAAACCTGGGAAACGAATATCATGGGGACAATCAATCTCCTGGAAGCGTGCCGGGATTGCAAAAATTTAAAAGCAATTGTCGTTGTCACCACGGATAAATGCTACGAAAACACAGAGAGCACGGAAGGCTATCAAGAAGACGACAGGCTGGGCGGACATGACGCCTATAGCGCGTCAAAGGCGGCGGTAGAACTGGCGGTTGCCAGTTACAGGGATGCATTTTTTTGCGGGCCGAACTCCCCCGCCATTGCAACTGCCCGGGCTGGAAACGTCATCGGCGGCGGCGATTGGGCAGAGAATCGCTTGATCCCTGACCTTGTGCGCGCCATGGCAGCAGGTAAAACTTTGGAGATACGTTCACCCAATGCCGTACGCCCATGGCAGCATGTATTGGAGCCGTTGTCAGGCTATCTTCTGCTGGGCCAGAGATTATTTGAGGGGCGCGGGGATTTTTCCGGGGCGTGGAATTTTGGGCCGGATGCTGATGAAGCGATGACGGTTGAAAAAGTCCTGGAACGGCTGCGCGTCAAATGGCCGGACGTGAACTGGAAGAATGTTCCCGGTACGACAATGCATGAAACGCAGATATTGCTGCTGGACAACTCCAAAGCCCGGCATGTTCTTGGATGGGAACCTGTTCTGGATATGGATCGGCAACTTGACATGACAGCCGCCTGGTATCGTGCTTATCTGGAGAAGAAGGCCGTGACAAGCCTTGCACAGCTGGATGAATATCAGAAGGCGGCCGGTGATGCGGGTTCGACATAAACATGAAAATTATCAATACCAAAATCGAAGGCCTGAAAGTCGTTGAAACAACACCGATTGCGGATCAGCGCGGCAGCTTTTCCCGCTGGTTCTGCACAAAAGAATTATCATCCCTGCTCGGTAGCCGGACCATTGAACAGGTCAATCATTCACGGACGCTGAAGGCTGGCTGCATCAGGGGCATGCACTTCCAGAAAGCACCGCATGCCGAAAGAAAATCCGTGCGATGCATTGCAGGACGACTGCTGGATATAGCCCTGGATTTGCGGCAGGGTTCACCCACATTTTTGCAATATCATGCCGAGGAGCTGACCCCGTTCAATAACCGCATGCTGGTTGTGCCCGAAGGATTTGCGCATGGGTTTCAGGCCTTGGAAGACAATGCCGAGTTGGTTTATTTCAATACCGCGTCCTATGAACAATCGGCCGAGGGCGGCATTCATTATGCGGATCCTTTGGCCGGGATTGTCTGGCCCCTGCCCCCGGTTGATGTATCGGAAAAGGACAAGGCATGGCCGCTATTGAACGCTTCGTTCAGGGGGCTGGCATGAGCTATACAGTCCTGGGGGCAAACGGATTTATCGGCGGGCATATTGTTCATGCCCTGAAAAACGCAGGCGAAAATGTTTATGCGCCAGCGCGTGATGATTCCGCCGTTTTTAAAAAAAATCTTGGTACGGTTTTTTATTGTATTGGCCTGACCAATGATTATAAGGACAGGCCTTTCGATACGGTCGATGCGCATGTCGCCTATCTTTCAAAACTGATTGAAAAGGCGGATTTTGAGCATCTGGTCTATTTATCCTCGACGCGGCTTTATGACGGCGCAGATGTCACGTCAGAAAATACGGATCTTAAATTAAACCCTGTAAATCCACGCCATCTTTACGATCTTTCCAAGGCGCTGGGTGAATCCATTTGCCTGACCGCAGGAGGACGAAAAGCTTCTGTAGCGCGGCTTTCATCTGTTTACAGTGACGATCCAAAAGCGTCCGGATTCATTCCAGATATTTTGCGGCGACTGAAAAAAGAAAAGTATTTTATACTGGATTCCAATTCTGGTGCCGTTCGCGACTATATTCATATCGATGATGCCGTGAAGGGTATTCTTTATTTAGGGAACAGAAAACAACCGGGCATTATGAATGTTGCAAGCGGTGAGAATGTTTCCAATCAGGAGATTGCAGATTCGGTCAAAGGCACTGGCCATATAATATCCTTTATGCGCCAGACCGAACGTGAGAATGTTCACGTCTGCGATATTTCCGCATTGAGAAAGGCCGGGATCAATCCTGTGTTGCTGAAAACTTATCTAAAGGATTTTATGCATGCAGCTGGTTAATTTCACACGCGCGCAATTGATCGATTACACGGTAGCACAGATCGCACATTTTTTTCCGGATGGAAAGGACGATGTTCGCGCACCCATCACACAGTATTGCGATGAAGCGCTGGGCCGCCTGAACAAATGCATCAACGCCGTGCGCTGGTGGAAGGAAGACCAGTTCGATTACCTGCATTCTTCGCAATACTGCACGTACCTGTATTTTCTTTCCAATTCGATCTGGCGAGGAACGAAAGACACGAAAGCGCCCACGAAGATTTTTTTGCTGAACAAGGCCCTGAACGCCATAGATTGTTTCTATGAAATTGAGATGCCCGACATCTTTTTTATCGGGCATAGCGTCGGGATTGTTCTGGCGAAGGCAACCTATGGCAATTATCTGGTTTTATATCAGAATTCGACGGTTGGAAAAAACCATGGCGTTGCGCCTGTGCTGGAAGACGGTGTTATCCTTTATCCCAATACGGCGATTATCGGCCGCTGCCATGTCAGAAAAAACACCATTGTTTCGCAAGGCACCGGCATTATCAATCAGGACACGCCAGGCGATGCGATAGCATTCCGCGGCGAAAACGGGCAGTTGCAGTTTAAAAAACCAGGCCATCCCATACTGGCGGATTTATTCCGGATCTGAACACCATTTGCGCCAGACGGCGCGATAGGCGTCTTCCATATCCTTTGTAAAAGCGGCCTGATCCATCAACGGACTGGCCTGCATCTTTCCACGCAAATTATGCCGCATCGCGCGTAAATGATCTTTATCAAGCGCAAGCCTGACCGCCCGCTCTACATATTCATCCGTTGTTGAAGTGACCAGTTCCTCCATTCCCAAAATCACCAAAGGCGGCACGCCCATGCGCGAAACATAATGTTTCCCGGCAAGAGTGATGAAAGGCACCCCCATCCATAGTGTATCCATACTGGTGGTACCGCCCGAGCATGGAAAAGGATCAAGCGCGATATCGATGCGGTTATAAAGGACGAACTGGTTGGATTTTTTGCGCAGCTCCAGAATGATCCTGTCCAATGGAAGGCCCAAACGGATAAACCGCTGCTCGGTTTCCGCACGAAATTCGGCATCATCAATGCCGGTGATTTCAAGGAGGAGCCGGGATTGCGGTACCTGCCCCATAATGCGCGACCAGGCCTCAAGTACAGGATCGGTGACCTTGGCAAAATTATTGAAGCAGCCGAAGGTGATATAGCCATTGTCATCAAACGGCGGATGATCGATGACGGCGGGGCTTTTTTCATGCGGCTGATAGCAGGTAAACACATGTGGCAGACGCCACAGGTTTTCCACGTTCAGATGTTCGGTCAGGCCAGGCGGTTCAATGCAGGCATCGGTGATGCGGTAATCCATGGATTTCATACCCGTGGTCGCCGGATAGCCGAGCCACAGCATTTGAACCGGGGCAGGCTTTCTTGCCAGAGCCAGAACGCGGTTATTGGCAGTATGCCCGGCCAGATCGATCAGAACGTCAATCTGATCCTGTTCGATCATGTCGGCGGCTTCATCGTCACCGAGCGTGCGAATATCACGCCAATGATCGAAGTCATGCTTCAGGCGTTCGGTGACATGATCCTCCTTGATTGTGCACGTATAGGCAAATACCTCAAAATTCTGGCGGTCGTGCAGTTTTGGGATAAATCCAAAGAAATAATTGACGGCATGATCACGGAAATCGGGCGATATATAGCCGATGCGCAATTTGCGATCGGGATTCCTGTCATTGCTGAACGGACGGGTGCGCAATAACGGATCCGCGACATTGCGGCCAAATTCAAATGCCGTCTCCGCGATATCTTCAGGCGTGGCGGACGCCGCATAAACCATGGTCAGCAGTAAATTGCTGTAAATCTCCGGGCGATCCGGTGAAAGAGCCAATACTTTTTTGTAGCAATCCATGGCCTGATCGAGCCTGCCCTGGTCTTTCAGGATAAGGGCCTTGTTATTCAGCGCCTCTATATAGTCGGCCTTCAGGGTCAGCACGCGTTCGTAACTTTCCAGCGCCTCCGCAAAACGGCCCCGTTTTTTAAAAAGATTGCCCACATTGTAGAAGGCATCGACGTAATCAGACTTCAGATCTATGGCACGGTAATAACTTTCCAGAGCCTCATCGAACAATCCGCGTTCGCCCAGGATATTGCCCAGATTGTAATAGGCCTGGAAAAATCCCGGCTTAAGCTGTATGGCGCGTTCAAACGCTGAAATTGCCTGGTCATGCCGCCCTGTCGCCTGTAGTGCGATGCCCATGTTATTGAATGCATCGGCATAATCCGGCTTCAAGTCCAGAGCACGCTCGTAATGCTCCAGCGCCTTTTCATGCTTTTTCTGATCTCTCAATACATTTGCAATGTTGTTATGAAAGAAAGGAACGTCGCCGCGTATATCGATGGCTCTTGTAATAAAATCTATGGCGACATCAAGCTCCCCTTTCTGGCCAGCCAGCACACCCAGAAGATGAAGGCTGTCGGGATGCCGTGGATCGATGGATAATACTTGTTGGTAAAGACGCTCCGCCTCTACCAGACGGCCGCCCTGATGATGTTGGAGGGCTTCCCGGAAAGCAGGTTCGGTTGATGATACTGGCTGACCGCTTTGCATGACGATGAAACCTGCAAATTAAAGATGCATTATAACGGCTATGTGCGTGGTAGCAGCTGGAAAAGTCACATTGGAGGAACAAAAAATATTCTGTCTATTATTCTTGGCGCCACTTCTACCAATAAAACAATACGGCCATGTATGATAGACCACAGGCAGACGATGGTCCAATAGATTCGCTGATTATCCGTTAAGTAAGTCAGTGTATTTTTAAGTGTTTATACTGACAAATGAACAATATAGTACAATTAGAAGAAAAATTTTACCTTAAAGTTACTATTAAATTATTCATGCATTTAAATTATGTATATTTTATATCATATTTATACAGTGTTATTAACCAGTTTTACTATATGTTTATATATTTATTAAAATTAGGTTCGGATTCGGCATTTTTTTTATAATTTGTCTTGCAATCGGTTCCGGATTCGGGTTAAAACTTACTTACACACCCTCTAAATACCGCCATTTGTCCGGAGATGAAAATCTCCGGACCTTTTTTTGCGTTTCCGGCATTAATTGTATATGCCACGAATTTTAAGCAGGAGACGAATGATGCAGGTAATGGTGTTCGTTAAGGCAACCAAGAACAGTGAGAAAGGCGTCGATTTCTCCTCGCCGGAAATGAAGGAGATGATGGAGGCCATGGGCCGCTTTAATGACCAGCTTCGTGACGCGGGCATCCTGGTTACCTGCGACGGCCTTACACCTTCGTCTGAAGGCAAGCGCGTTGCCTTCGATGGCGCCAGTCGTACGGTCGTCAACGGGCCTTTTGCCAATCCCGGCGAACTGGTCGCCGGATTCTGGCTTTGGGACGTCAAGGATATGGATGAGGCGGTTGCCTGGGTAAAACGCTGCCCAAACCCTATGCCTGAACCAAGCGAAATCGAAATACGGCCAATATATGATATTGCCGATATAAAATAAGGGAATGGCGCGCCCGGCAGGACTCGAACCTGCAACCCCCTGCTTAGAAGGCAGGTGCTCTATCCGGTTGAGCTACGGGCGCCTAAAAACCCAGGCATTAGTCCTGGGGAATGGATTGAAACCGGTCACCATAATTGCGCGGGCGCAATTTGCGTTTATGCCCTTCCTCGACCGTATATTGCAACTTTTTAGTTTGGGCGAAGGCTTCGGCCTTTTCCCTGGAATCGAACCGCAGGCGGACCTGGTTCAGCGTATCGCCAGAACTGCTCCAGCCCATCAGGGGCTCAGGTTCACGCGGCGTGGGCGGCACATATTCAAGAATCCAATGCCCTTCACGGCCACGGCCGGACTGCATGGCGTTTTTGGATGGCTGGTAAATACGGGCTTGCATGAGGATTCCTTTAATATTTCCCAGTATCGTACAAAAAATTGCAGCCGGGATAAAGCAGAAGCTTGCCCATAACCCCCTGAATGGTTTACAAGAGAGGGCTTAAAGTGTTCGGGGTGTAGCGCAGTCTGGTAGCGCATCTGCTTTGGGAGCAGAGGGCCGGGAGTTCGAATCTCTCCACCCCGACCATCCGCCTTTGCTTTGCTACGGCGCTAATGGATTGAATGCAAAAAGTCAGACAAATTTATATTGACATATCAAAAAAATAAATAATATTAATAAGTTTCTTCGTGATTTAGAAAGGGATAACATGACTGATAAAAATCCAATCGATATGGGTTTATCGATGCTTCAACATATAGCAAGAAATAATGGGATTACTACAATGGAAGGCACGGTGGGTAAAATAGACCCACAAACAGGATTGATCAGTTTGGATCTAGATTTTGTTTCAGTGAATTTTACACTTGCATCATTGCGTACATGTTTTGAGAAGATGGCGCAAGATCTTAAAGCTTCCCCCCCAAAGCTCCCGGAAGGTTATACAATAGAGAACGTTAAAACGGCCATACAGGGCGGTTTAGCGTCATTAAGCGTTCTGGAAGAGGAAGGAAAGCAAGAAACAGTATTTATAACCAATGGTAAAGGAGTTTTCGCCCAACTTGCAGTTCTTGCCGCGAATTGATGCCAAATGATATTTATTAACAGCCCTCTCCGCTATTGCAGGGATGGTTAATCAGCCGTATTCCCAAACGTTTTATATTTCACGGTATCCGCCACGTTTAGGCCCAGCTTTGCGGATACCCCGCCAGCCAACTCCAAAACCGCCCGAACAGGCCCTCCGGAAGGGATGCTGGTCAGGTCGCCGGGCTTGGCATTCTCCTGAATTTTAATAATTTTCCCTTTATCGTCGATAAACAACATATCAAGTGGGATCAGCGTGTCTTTCATCCAGAAGGCGCGGTAATCAACCGTATCGAACACGAACAGCATGCCTGAATCCTCTGCCAAGCTTTTGCGGTTCATCAGGCCCTTGATTTGCTGATCCTGGGTGGCGGCGATCTCAACGGTAAAATTGTGCGCTTTGCCATCCGAGGCGGTAACGGCCAACGGTTCCGTTTTCAGCGTGTCCGCAAAGGCGGGCATGGTCATTATCATGGCAAAAAACAGGGCCAGAACGATTTTCATTGTACGATCTCCTTTGAACCGGGTTTTGGCTTATATTGAGTATGCTTCTGAAGAAAGGCGAGAATACGGCTTTCGGCACCGACATCAAACAGGTTCAGGTGCGTCCCCAGGGGGAAATCCGCAAATTCCTTTTCGCCGGGGAATTTATCGTATAGCGCCTTGCCTTGCTTAAACGGGACAATATTATCCAGTTCTCCGTGTAGCACCAGCGTTGGCATGTGAATGCCGGACGCGAGGGCCAAACTACCGAAACGATATTTCAAAAGCAATTGTACCGGCAGAAATGGATAATACACTTTCACCACATCGGTCATGCTGGTGAACGGGCTTTCTAAAATAAGGGCGGCAGCCTTTGGATGCTCACTCGCCATTTTGACGGCCACGCCGGTGCCGAGGGACTCGCCATAGAACACAAGCTGCGATTCCTGTATGCCCTGCGAGTTCAGCCAGGCGATATAGGCACGGGCATCGTCATATAGCCCCTGCTCCGACGGCACGCCGGGATTGCCCGTGAACCCCCTGTATTCGGCGTAAAGAAATCCGTATCCGGCCTCTACATACCGGCGGGATTTATGCCCGCGCCCCTGAAGACTGCCGGCATTGCCATGAAAGAACACCATGACCGCACCGCCGGGATTGGTTGGCGGCCTGTACCAGCCTTTTAGATCAAGACCGTCCTGCGTGGTCACATCGATGACCTTCATATCCGGCACGCCTTCCTGCAAAGGCGTGACGGATCCGCCGATGGGAACGAAGATCATGCTGCCCTGCTTGAAATACATTAAGGCGAGAAAAGCGAGATAGATCACAACGACAGTTATCAAGATTCCCATCGCGTCTTTCCGCGTAAATTTCAGTTTCATTTATCCTCTCCTTGTCATCCCGGCGAAAGCCGGGACCCATGCACAGGTTCAGCGTCACATACGGATAAAAATTTTTGCCGGCAGTGCAACCTCACGACCGTATGGATCCCGGCTTTCGCCGGGATGATGGTTTTGATTTACTGTCATGCGGCAAGGCCCAGGCTGTACATGTGTGCGTAGAGGCCGCTTTGACCCAACAGTGTCTGGTGATTGCCTGTCTCCACAATCTCTCCGCCCTTCAGCACGACGATCTGATCGGCCTTCTGCACGGTGGACAGGCGGTGCGCGATAACAAGCGTGGTGCGGCCCTGCTGCAGCCTTTCCAGGCTGGCCTGGATCAAGCGTTCAGATTCATTGTCGAGGGCCGATGTCGCCTCATCCAGAAGCAGGATCGGCGCGTCGCGGAGGATGGCGCGGGCAATGGAAATCCGCTGGCGCTGTCCGCCGGACAGGCGCAGGCCGTGTTCACCAAGGCGCGTATCATAGCCTTCCGGCAACGTACGGATAAAATCATCGGCGGCAGCAGCTTTGGCGGCAGCGATGATCTGTTCCTCTGTTGCGCCTTCAAGGCCGTAGGCGATATTGGTGCGCACCGTATCGTCAAAAATCGTCACGTCCTGCGAGACAAGCGCGATATGGCGGCGCAGGCTGGCCATAGTGACATCGCGGATGTCGGTGCCATTGATAGCAATCGATCCTTCGGCCACATCGTAAAAGCGCGGGATCATATTCAGGATCGTGGTCTTCCCGCCACCGGATGGACCGACCAGTGCCGTGACTTTACCTTTTGGTATGATCAAGTTGATCGATTTCAGCGCCTGCTCCTCCCGATTGGCATAGCCGAAGCGGACGTTTTTGAAAACAATCTCGGGCGCATCTGTATGCAGAGTTTTCGCACCAGGGCGATCAATGATGGCAGGTGCAAAATGGAACATTTCAAGAATGCGTTCGGAGGCGCCAAGCCCCATCTGCAATGTGTTGTTCAGTTTTGCCAGACGCTTTAGCGGATCATAGGCCAAGGCGAAAGCAGCAATAAAGGACATCAACTCACCCACCGTCAGATGCCCGCCCGCCACCTGAAACCCGCCATAGGTGATGACGCCCATCAGCGCCAGACCGATCAGCGTCTCATTGAACGGTGTGGAGAGGTTGCCGATGCGGACGCCTTTAAAGCTCATATACTTCACGCGATTGACGGCATCCTGCGAGCGTTTGCATTCGTATTTTTCCATGCCGTAGGCTTTGACCTGGCGAATGCCCTGAAAGGTCTGCGACAGGAAATCTGAAAGATCGCCGATCTCACGCTGGATGCCGCCGGACAGGCGGCGCAGTTTTTTACCCAGATAGCTGACGAACCATCCGGCGGGCGGAAACACACAGGCCGCGATCAAGGCCAGCTTCCAGTCCTGCGAGAACATCAAGCCGACGAGAAGAATAAGAGTCAGCAGGCTTTTGCCAATCCCCGTCAGGCTGTCCGCCACCGCCGAGCGCACGACGTTCACATCGCTGATCAGGCGGGCGATCAACTGGCCGCTGGTATTGTCATGAAAGAAGGCAAGATCAAGCGTCATAAAATGGTCGAACAGGTCGCGCTGTATGTCAGCCACAATCGCCTGCCCCATCGTATTAAGCAGAACCGTGTGCAGATAGGTCGCGATGCCGTTCAGGACGAACACAACAAACACGGCGAAGGCCATGGGGACGATCAGGCTTTCATTCCCTGCGACCAGCACCTTGTCCAGGACCGGTTCGATCAGTTTCGCAAAGGCCGCCGTCATGGCCGAGGCAAACGCCATGAAGAAAAGCGCCGCAATTAGTCGCCTGCGATAGGGCCGGACATACTTCCCGGACAGGGCCTTGATCAAAGACCATGTAGACGAATCAATGACTTGCCGGGGATTGCTTAT
Source organism: Alphaproteobacteria bacterium (assembly GCA_044220535.1). GTDB lineage: Bacteria > Pseudomonadota > Alphaproteobacteria > Micavibrionales > Micavibrionaceae > JBDHTS01. The sequence continues at coordinate 15,160 of JBGAQU010000008.1, forward strand.
GTTTCCATTCATAACTTTGTGATATCCTTAATACAGATAAACTGCAAGGTGCGAATAATGAGTACATTAAAGCCCAATCCCGCTATCGGCCTGGCCCTTGGAAGCGGACTAGCCCGCGGATTTGCCCATATCGGGGCAATCCGTGCCCTGGAAAAACACGGGATCAAGCCCGGAATAGTGACCGGAACCTCCATCGGCGCCCTTGTCGGGGGGTGTTACCTCGCCGGGAAACTGGATGAATTTGAGGAATGGGCCTTGGCCCTGACCCGCCGCAAGGTGTTTGGCTATCTGGACTTCAGGATCCGCAGCGCGGGGCTGATCGGCGGAAACCGACTGATCAACCTGTTGACCGAACACTTTGAGGATATGAAGATCGAGGATCTGGCCTGCCCCTATATTGCCGTGGCGGCCGACCTAGTAACGGGCCACGAAATATGGCTGAGGGACGGGAAGTTTATCGACTCCGTCCGCGCATCCTTCGCCATGCCCGGCGTGTTTCCGCCTGTGGACCTGAATGGCCGCAAGCTGGTGGACGGTGCCTTGGTCAACCCTGTGCCGATATCGCCCTGCGCCGCGCTCGGCGCGCGCGTCACCATCGCTATCGACCTGAACGGCGACATGATTGGTAAGGCGGCAAAACCGGGACAGAATTACCACACGGTCGCCGGGTTCGACGTGTTTAACCCCGAACATATAGCGGAAGAGGATCAGGGCATATTCTCAGGCGGCTTCGCGCAGCGCATGTTTCGGCGCGACCCGTCACAGCCCAGCCTCTTCGGCGTGATGATTTCTTCCTTGAACATCCTGCAGGATCGTCTGACCCGATCCCGCCTCGCAGGCGATCCGCCCGACGTTCACATCAAGCCGCGCATCGGCCATATCGGCCTGCTGGAATTCGAACGCGCGAAAGAAATGATCAAGGAAGGTAGTGAGGCTGTTGAGCGTAAGCTGCCGGAATTACAGGCGGCCATGGAAGTGTTGCTGCCGCGGTCGGCGGAGCCGGATAGAGGATAATGAAAGTCATTTTTTTGACAAAAGAAAGCAAGATTGTTAACATAATATAAATCCGGCTTTAAAGGTTTAAATGAATCCCCTAATTGCCATCATCCAAGCTTGGCGCGATCGCCCGTTAAGAGGGGATTTACAGGCTGGACGGGCTTTAGCAGCCGGCCTTGCTAAAGAACTTAATGGAACAACCGTATACTTGGACCCTAACACTTTAAATACTTTATATCCTGAAACCCCATTCTATGAGGATCAGGTCAATCAATATCTGGAAGACCATCGACCCGCCATAACAATGGTTTCGTTAGATGCTGTAGGTCAAGGACTTGAATTAAATACGGAAGACACTTTTAGCATTTCCCTTTCATGCGAAAACTTAGCACGAACATATGCACGAAGCGCAGGGTATAAAAATGAAATTGTGCCGCACAACCTCACACCAGAATTATTTCATTCCGAAGGTAAAAAGCTGATCGACGCATATCCGGAGATTCGTCATCCCCTGATTGCCGTCATGACCACGGATCTTGACGATATGCACGAGCTTGCCGATGAATTATATCAGAGATGTTGTGAAATGCCTGAAGCAACAATTTTTGTCTGCACCGGCCCACGCACACAAGGAAGTTCGTACAAGGAATTGGCTGAAGTCTATTGCAAAAGATTAAATGCAACAGGAAGTCAGCAAAATATAAACTTTATAACTTATGATTTAAATGAAGAGAACTTATCCCCTCCACCAAAACCAAATCCTTATGCGGGTCTTATTGACCAGGCAGATCACATCGTTGTTGCAGGAATATCCATGTCAACTATTTCGGAAGTTTTGGCCGCCGGAAAAACTCCTCACTTGTATGAATCACGTTCCGATGAAAAAAAATGCGGAATTTTGCAGCGATTAGGTCTTGTGAAATTTATAGATCCAAAAAACCCCAAAGGTTTTGAAACAGAAAATATTGAACCCATAAACTTAACTCAAACTATCCTTAACGGGATCGCAGCACATTTCAGGCGCTATCGAGATGAACCTGATCAAGAAAAAAAGATCAGGATAATGATGGATCATAATCCTTGCCCATAAGGCATCTCAATTTAAGCAATTTTCCTCTTTTTATGCTTCCTGTCCGGAAGCGCCCTGCCCCATTTGAGACGGTCGACCAGATAGGTCGGGCGGACGTTGTTGTACTGCAGGATCAGGATATTCAGGGCGCGATCCACTTCGGCGGGCGTGCGGCAGTTTTTGAAAGAGCCGTGATGGATGCCTGAACTGACCAGGCAGGTGTCAATGTTCATGCTGGCCGCGCCCAAAACGTCATGCGCCATGGTGTCACCGACCATGACGGTCTGGCCTGGGTAAATTTCTTTGTCCTGAAGCAATTTCACGCAATAGCGGAAAATAGGCTGGTGCGGCTTGCCGATGTAATGCACGACGCCGCCGAAATCTTCATACCGCCGCGCGATCAGGCCGGGGCCGTGGACATGGCTGTCACCGATCAGGGCGCGTGAGTCCGGGTTGGCGCAGATGGCCTTCAGGCGATTGCGGACAGCCTTGCGCAGCAAGGGCTCGTAATAATCGACCATGGTCTTTTCAGGCATGTCGGAGCCGCTGATCAGCAGGAAGTCAGCGTCTTCGATATTCTTGACCGCTGTTACGCCAGAATCCTCAATGATGGATGTATCGCCGCCACGGCTCATCAGAAAGCAAGTCTGGCCAATATCCTTGAAAAACCCCTCATGCTGGTTTTTCAGGCCTTCCCAGGTGATTTCTCCTGATGTAACAATTTTGTCATATAAATTGGGACCGATCCCCAGTTTTTTCAGGAATTCCTGGTTCGGCCCGGCCCGTTTGCCCGAGTTGGACAGGATGATGACGTGTTTTTTCCGGTCTTTCAGTTCTTTCAGGCAATCCGCCACGCCTTCATATGCGCGTTCCCCATTATGAAGCACCCCCCACTGATCGATCAGCCGGGCGTTATAGGAATCCGAAATATCTGAAATACCTTGGCAAAACTTGGTCTTAGGCATGTCGAACGCTTTCAGGGGGCTAGGAAGGCTTGAACAGTATTCCCGTCCAGAATAGGCGATAAATCCTGAAGAAAGATTTAAGCCCGAGGATCCCCATTATGCCGTTAAAATTTCATGAAAACAATGAGGTATAACATACATTCCGTCATCCCGGCGAAGGCCGGGATGACGATTTTTAAAATCAAGCCGCCCTACGGTCTTCCCTGCTTAGCTTCGGATCGCGTCCGGCTGCGCCGCACAGGATCAGATAGAGCTTGCCGATATCGCTCGATGCAAAGGTCGCGCCCAGCAGGTCGCCATGGTCGTTGGAGACGGCCTGATCGTACACTTCCTCGAACTGGCGCAGGAAGCGCTGGACATAGGTGCGGAATTCGTTGTCGCCGTTGAATTTCGCGCGAACCTTTTCCATCGGCATGGTATCGCCCATTTGCGCCAGACGGCGGGTGAAGGCGCCGATATCGCCCTTCTGGAACGCCTTCCAGGTTTTTTCCGGTACGTCACCTTCCAGCATACGGCTGAAATCGACTGACATGGAGTGCAGGCTTTCGACAATAAATTTGGCAGAAGCCAGGAAGGCTTCGCGTTGCACACGGCCTTCTTCCTTGCGAATGCGGTCGATATGCTGGGTGGCATCCTGAACCGCCTTGAACAGCGCGTTGGACTGACGGCCAAAAGCGGAGGCCGCTTCGTCCGCCGATTTGATAGCGGAAGCGGAAACCGTGACCAGACGCTGCGATTCATCTTTCAGGCCTTCGCGAGATTTCTCGACACGGGATACGACTTCGCGCACGGCGTCATCAATCTCACCGAGTCGTGCGGCAAGGGTTGAGACGGCCTTGCTGACCTGATCGGCGGAGGTGGTCGAGCTACCGGAAATCAGCGAAGCCTGGCGGCGCAGTTCTTCGCTGTATTCGCGCGTGGTTTTCAGGGAAACATTCATCTGCTCTGCCACTTCGCGCGACCTCAGCGCAAAACCATCACCTGATTTCTTAAGTTCAACCAGGGAATCGCGGGACGATTTGACCAGTGTTTCCGTATGCGACTGCAGATTGCCAACCAGCTCACCTGTCAGGCGAACAGCGGATGAAGCCGCTTCGTTCAGTGCATCGCCTTCTTTGCGCGCCAATGTTGCAACTTCATCGATACGGTCGCGTGCGCGGCCTGCGACATCGTCAACCCTGTCAGCCGAACGCCCCAGTTCCTGCGAAACATCGCCAAGCTGCGCCACAGATTGGCCGACGGATTGGGAGAGTTCGTGGAATTGCTCATTGATCGCCTTATGAATCGCCTCGATTTTAAGCAATGCCTGATCGGTAAGAAGATGGATATCCGAAGAGCGGTTTTCCAGGGACTGGCCAATGGAACGCATCTTCTCGGCAGCAGTCGTGGATGCCTGCTCGATATCTTCAAACTTGTCCTGAATGATATCGCTTGCATCGCGCAGAAGTGCGGAGGCTTCGCTGGATCCGGTTTTCAATGCTGCCAGACGTTCATCAAACAGCACGCCGATCTGTTGCAGTTTTTCAAGATTGCTGTCGGCGGAGGTTTTAAAGCCTTCATGCAGATCGTCAAACTTTGCCTTGGCTTCAGATGCCTGCTCGATGGTTTTTTTCAGGACAGGCTCAAACCCGTCCGCCACGCCGATCATTGCATCCATAGCCGTGCGAACTGATGCGGTCGCATCTTCCGATGTGGATTTGATGGAGGCGGAGCGTTCGCCGATGGTCGTGTCCAGCTCCTTGAGATCCTCAAGGATACGTGAAGTTTCTTTTTCGGCGGCTTCGCAACGGTTGGCAATTTCCTTTTCTACGCGGATAATATCCAGCACGGCGTTTTCAGAGAGTTCGCCCAAACGGCTGGCCTGGCGGCTTAGCGCGTCGCCAACCAAGCGGATGCTTTCCAGCGACTCACTGACATCACTGTTCAGGCTTTCGCGCTGATCGGCCAGTTGCGATTCAATGGCGCGGGTCTGGCCGGAAATCTGCCCGGCGATGGCCGAAATTTCCTGGGCCTGGCCACGCAGGGCGCTGCGGATATGGTCGGCGCTTTCACGGGCCTTATCGCTTGCTTCGCCCAGTTCGGTGACGCGCTTGCGCAGTGTCTCTTCGATTTCCTTGTGACGTGAATCCGCGTCGGACACGGCCGTCTCAATATTGCGCAGCGGTCCTTCCAGTGCCAGCCGCGCCGCATCGGCACGCGCTGAAACACTGGAAACGGATTGTTCAATGCGGGAGGCCTGGTCGTCGATCGCTTCCGACAGTTTTTCGATCTGTTCGTTGGCAAGGTCCGTGGCGGCATCCACCTGTGTCCGGCTGGTTTCCAGCATGGACAGGATTTTTTCGATGTAGCCTACATTGTCCTTGCCCGCCTGGTTCAGCACGTCGACATTGTCGCGCGTGGACTGGATCAGGGACTCCGCCTGTTTTTTGGCGGACTCGGTCGATTGTTCCATTTTCTCAATCGCATGACGGACGGCCGCGCCAATGGATTCTGCACCAGACAGGGCGACTGCCATGGCATCGCCCAGCTTGCTGGCCGCGCCCGTACCGGCTTCTTCAATCGCGTTCGCTTCGCTGGTCAGGCCGGCAACGGTATCGCGCAGGCGATCTACCTGAGCATTAATACGCTCCTCAATCTCACCTGTACGTGTCGACATTTGCTCAGCCGTATTATTCAATCCGCTCACCGCATCATTGACGGTTTCAGCGATGCGGCTTGCCTGATTAGCAACGGCTTCCGCGCCTTCGTCCAGTGCCTTGCGTTGTTCTTCGATGGTTTCGCCGGATTCTTTAATCGCGCCAATCGTGCGGGCGGAAGTCTGCTCCAGCTTGACGATCTGTTCTTCAATCGTAGTGGACAGGCGTGCGGTTTCGGTGGTCAGGCCATCGGCGGCGGTGGACAGGCCTTTGGTATGGACATCGAATTCCTTGCCGATTTCGGTCAGGCGTTCGGCAACCGTATCGACCGCCTTGTTCAGGGAGTCGAAGTTTTTATCAAGATTGCTTTCGATGATCTTGGTTTTTTCTTCGGCCCTGCTCGCAGCATCGACGATTTTATCGGCGCCACGTCCCAGCGTTTCCTCAACCAGGGCAGATTGTTCAAGAACGACCTTGGTCGCCTTATCCCAGGCATTGACGCCGTCCTGCGTTTTCGCGCCGATGGTGGCCGTGCGCTCTTCGATTTCCCCGGTCAGGCTTAAAAGCCGGGCAGCGCGTTCGTTCAGCGTGTCTGCCAGACGATCAATATGGAATTCGGTCTTTTTGGACACGCCGACGAAATCGCGGATTTCGGTGCGCAGCCCCTGACGCGCACGGGAAATGGCCTTGATCACGGCTTTGGACGATAAGGCCAGTTCAGCAGCCTGCTGGCACAGTCTCTCCATGTCCTTATTGATCTGCTTGGTGCGGTCGGCTGACGGGAAGATGATGGATTGCAATTCTTCACGCAGCGCACCGGCATACCGCTCAATCTCCCGGCCGCGCATAACATGACCCAAAATCATCCAGATCAAGGCGATGGGCGCCAGAACGGCCATAAAGATGCCGCCGATATCCTGGATCTTCATCGGGCCGGACGCAGCGTGATTGCCTAGGCCTACATATAATATGCAGAACGCCACCCAAACCGAGGTAGCGATCCAGCCGCCCCATCTGATCATGTCGTTGATTTTTGCATCGTTGAGGTTCGAATTCGGCGTACCCAGCAGCAAAACGGACTCCCGGTCTATTTCACGCGCTTCGTTTTCATGGAAGGTCGGGCCTTCCTGCTTTTCCGCGCCCGGCAATGCGGAGATGCGCAAACGGCCAAGACCGCCTTCACCTTTGAAATCGATCCCGCGCGTTGCCTTGACCTCCGGCAGCTTGTCCAGCGGGTTTTTCGGCGTCGTCAAAACCCTGGTGCTTTCCGTTTCCTTAGGAATTGAAACGGCATCATCCTGCCGGTGGGCGGGTTTGGACGTCATGCGGAAATCTCCGGGCGCTTGGTATATTTGGAACTGACTTTTTCTTTAGCGCGAAGGCATTTTTACATCAAGACAGGCCATCCTCTATAAATACTTTAGACTTGATAAAAACCACGCTGGCGCATGGAGTTATTCCCGTTTGAGAAATCTGTGGATGAATTCCGCTTCGGTAAAGCCATAGAACGTTTTCCATGATGCTTAACCTGCCTTTTTATCTGTCATCCCGGCGAAAGCCGGAACCGGGTAAACGTAGCGTACAATGTTAACCCGGTCCCGGCTTTCGCCGGGATGACAATGAAGAAGGAAGAGATATGTCCGCTCTTAAACACGCATTGTTCCGCAAACGCCTGGTGAATTGCGCACCGGGCGAAGACGGTTTGAAACAAGTTTTGAACGCCTGGGATCTGACCCTGCTAGGCATCGGGGCGATTATCGGAACAGGCATTTTCGTTCTGACCGGCCATGCGGCGGCGACACAGGCGGGACCCGCCGTTGTTCTGTCCTTCGTCGTGGCAGGGTTCGCCTGCGCCTTCGCGGCATTGGCCTATGCCGAATTGGCCGCCAGCGTCGGCGGATGCGGCAGTGCGTACGGATATTCCTATGCCGCCTTCGGCGAACTGATCGCATGGATCATCGGATGGGATCTGGTACTGGAATACGGCGTCTCGGTCGCTGCAGTGGCCAATGGCTGGTCGGGGTACTTCAATAACTTTTTAGGCGCGGTGGGACTAAGCCTGCCGGATGTTCTGACCAAAGGTCCGTTTGCGGTTGATCCGGTTACCAAGCTCGCCTCACCCGGTATCGTCAATCTGCCAGCCGTCGCTATCATCCTGGCGCTGATGGCGATGCTGATTGTCGGCGTCAAGGAAAGCGCAAAGCTCAACGCCGCCATGGTGTTTATCAAACTGCTGACAATCTGTGTATTTGTCGGCGTTGCTATCTTTCATGTGCAGCCTGCGCTTTGGGATCCGTTCATGCCTTTCGGCTGGTTCGATCACGGTGCGGATGGCAAGCCGGTCGGTATTCTGGCCGGTGCATCGTTGGTGTTCTTCGCCTATGTCGGGTTTGACGCGGTGTCCACGGCGGTTGAAGAAACACGCAACCCGCAGCGCGATGTGCCGATCGGCATTCTGTCTTCACTGGCATTCTGCACGGTGATTTACATTATCGTATCAGGCCTGCTGACCGGGATCGTGTCTTACACCGAACTGAATGTATCCTCACCAGTCGCGCACGCGCTTGAACTGCTCGGGATCAACTGGGCGACCTGGCTGGTTTCAACCGGGGTGATCTTCGGCCTGTCGACGGTGATGCTGGTCCTGTATTACGGCCTGACCCGGATTATCTTCGCCATGTCGCGTGACGGCCTGCTGCCCGCCATGCTGGGCAGCGTCAACGGCAAAACCCATACGCCTGTGAAGTCCACCGTCATCTGCGGCGTAATCATGGCCGTGATGGCCGGGTTTATCCCACTGGGCGCGCTGGCGGAACTCGTGAATATCGGCACGCTGGCCGCCTTCGTGCTGGTCTGCGGCGGCGTGATCGTCATGCGCATCAAGCACCCGGATATGCCAAGGCCGTTCAAGGCGCCGTTCGGCATCGTGCTGCCTGTGCTGGGCGTGCTGTCCTGCGGTGCGCTGATCGCCTTCCTGCCCTGGGAAACGCATTTGCGCTTCGTGCTATGGCTGGCCGTCGGGATGGTGATCTACTTCGCTTATTCGATAAAGCACAGCAGGGCGGTTTAAACATCACAGACAAAAAAAGATTCTTTAACACAGAGAACACGGAGTTTAAGAAAGAGGACACGGAGCATATAATGCTCCGTGTCCTCTTTCTTAAACTCCGTGTTCTCTGTGTTAAAAGTTTTCCTGCCTGCGGCGCTATTTATTATTTACAAAGCGGAACAGAAACCGGGCGCTGCTGATAGCTGGTTGCGGCCCATTGCTTGATTGCCTTGTCGTCCATTCCCTTCACCTTGTCGATGCGGGGCGCATAAGTGTAGCAGAACATGTCCGGGCGCATTTTGGCGGCATCCAGGGAGATTTTGTTCGCGAACGCCGTGCGCATGGTGTTCAGGTCGGATTCAGGATTTTTCGATCCGGATTTTTTGAAGTAATCCAGCAGCACGGTTTCGTAATCCGCGAAGGTCTTGGCATGCACGGCCGTGAACTTGCGATAGGTCATGTATAGATTATCCGCGCTTTTGCTGAACCGGCTGGTCTGGCAGTTCAGGCCGATCACCATCAACTCACTGTGAATGCGAATGCCCTGCTCCGCTTCGGCCTGCGCAGGCGTATAGCATTTAGTGCCGGCGAAGGACGGTGCAGCAAAGGCGCAAATCATCGCGGCGGCGAGCAGAAGGCGTTTCATGATCGTCATAGTCACTCTCTCTAAACTGTTTTGACAGGCGTTTTTAACGGCTCGCCCTTGAAATGCGCCAGCAGGTTTTCAATGACCAGCCGGCCCATCTTTGTCCGCGTTTCGGTGGTTGCACTGCCTGTATGCGGCAACAGCACGACGTTGTCCATCGAAAAAAGCGCTTCGGGCGCGTGCGGCTCATGCGCATAAACATCAAGCCCGGCGCCCGCGATCACACGGTTGGACAACGCGCGCAGAAGGTCGCCTTCCTTCACAACGCTGCCCCGCGCGACATTGATAAGGAAGCCTTTCGCCCCCAGCAATTCAAGAATGCCGTAATCCACAAGATTGAGCGTATCCGGCCCGCCCATGCAGGACAGGATCAGGAAATCAACGTCGCGCGCCATCTCCTTCAAATCCGGATAGAATTTGTATGTCTGGTCCGCCTTCTTGCGCGGCCCGTGATAGACAACCGTAATCCCGAACGCCTCCAGCCGCCTTGCAATCGCCTGCCCGATCCGCCCCAGCCCGACGATCCCTGCCGTCTTTCCGGACAGGCTGGTGCCAAGACCCATCGGCCCGTTCGGCCACTTGCCCACGCGCACATATATGTCGCCTTCGCAAATGCGTCTGGTCACGGCCAGCAATAAAGCCAGCGCAGTATCCGCAGTATCGCCGGTCAGGATATCCGGCGTATTGGTGACGGCGACGCCCCGCTTCGCCGCTGCCGCCAAGTCAATATTATCGATACCAACCCCAACCTGCGCCACAATCTCCGCATTAGGTAAGGCTTCCAGAAGCCGCTCACTCACTTGCATACCGCCCGCGAAGGACAGCACGGCAACAATCTCCTGCCCCCTGTTACGCAGCAAGGCTTCCGGATCTACGTCCCGCCGCAGCTTTATAATCTCGAAATGCTTTTCGAGTTCCGTCATCTCAGCAGGCAGCATGCTGCCAAGTGCAAGGATCTTTTTTGCCATATTGCATCCATTGTAATTCCACCTTTATATTATGATACGAAGGATAATCGTGACTGAACAAATGAATTCCCGCAAAACATTTGACAGAATTCAATTGCAAATGATAAAATTTAAAGGTTATTTTGAACGTCTTAAAATTATAAGGCAGATATGACAGCTGATTTTTTTAAAACTGTTGAACCCTCCTGCCAAGTCTTGCTTATCGGCAATGATCATGAATCTGAAGCATCACTTTCCTTCGTATCATCGCGTGCATTTATTGAAGCTGCCCTAGATCACGGATTTACAAAATTTCTTATCGAGCAGCCTGAACATACAAAGCCCGAAACCATTAGAAATATGCACCCACTTCATGATGACCTTGGATTAACAGTTATTCCTGTGGACCCAAGATCAGACGATCTTCATGAGCGAATTCATTTAGAACATGAAGCGCTTTCTCATATTTTAGCCGATTATGGCGACGATGTGTCAGATGCGGCCAGAAGAGTACTTTCAAAATCATTTGATAATATTCGGGAGAAGGCACTATCCGAAGATGATAAACTTTTGGATCGTATAAAAGAAGAATCTGAAAATGATAAAGTGATCGTCTTTTATGGCTCTCTTCATTTTGCAGACGGGACCATTCTAGAAAGAGGCATTCCGCGTTCCGATCGGCATATCGTTGTTCTGCATGATGACGATGTTTATTCATCGAATTCACAAAATAATAGTTCCGATACAAGACTTTATAATGTGACAGTCAAAGCTGCTCCCGCCGTAACCACATCAGGTTATCCTCTTATGCCACGCACTATGGGTTGGGACGCATAGCATCACCTCAACCGCTTGCTAAAGGCACGTATTTTCCGAGCACTACGAAACCGATCACTAAAGCGGTTAACAATAAAATAAATCGGATGATGGCATAACGTTTTTGCCAAACTTGCCTCCTTGCAGGCAAATATGCTTAAAGTCACGCATGCCGGAAACACAGCCTAAAAACTGTTCATCAATTTTGGGTTGCCAGATGAATGTGTATGACAGCGCCCGCATGGCGGATGTGCTGTCGCCGCTGGAATATAAAACCACGGACACGCCGGAGGATGCCGATATGGTGATCCTCAATACTTGCCACATTAGGGAAAAAGCAACCGACAAGGTTTTTTCGGATCTGGGCCGTATTCGTGAGCGGAAAGAGGCGAAAGAAGCCTCCGGCGAAACAATGCTGATCGCCGTCGCGGGCTGCGTGGCGCAGGCGGAAGGCGAATACATCCTGAAACGCGCGCCCTATGTCGATATGGTGTTCGGCCCGCAGACCTATCACGAACTGCCGCAGATGGTGATGAAGGCGACGGGCGAACGCATCGTCAACACTGAATTCCCCGTCGAATCAAAATTCGACCATCTGCCCGGCGAAAGCGTCAGCCAGGGCGTGGCCGCGTTCCTGTCGATCCAGGAAGGCTGCGACAAATTCTGCACTTTCTGCGTCGTGCCCTATACGCGCGGCGCGGAATATTCGCGGCCCATGCAGGCCGTCCTGGATGAGGCGAAGCAACTGCGCGACGCAGGCGCGAAAGATATCACCCTGCTCGGCCAGAACGTCAATGCCTGGCATGGCGAGGCGGGCGGGCTTGGCGAATTGATTGGCAAAATCGCCGAGATCGATGGCATCGAACGCATCCGCTACATGACGTCCCACCCGTCCGACATGGATCAGGGATTGATCGACGCGCATCGCGATGTGCCGAAGCTGATGCCGTTCCTGCACCTGCCCGTCCAGCACGGATCCGACCGCATCCTGAAAGCGATGAACCGCAAGCATACGGCGGACCATTACCGAGATATTATCGCGCGCGTGCGCGCGGCACGGCCTGATATAGGTCTCTCCTCCGACTTCATCGTCGGTTTTCCGGGGGAGACGGAGGAGGATTTCGAGCAGACCATGCAGCTGGCCCGCGATATCGGTTTTGCCTCCTGCTATTCCTTCAAATACAGCCCCCGCCCCGGCACCCCCGCCGCGAACATGGGCGGCCTGGTGCATGAGGCGGTGAAAGACGCAAGGCTGCAACGCCTGCAAACCCTGTTATTCGAACAACATCTGGCGTTTAACAGCCTGTTCGTCGGCCAGACCATGCCTGTCCTCCTCGACCGCAAAGGCAGCAAAAGCGGACAGATGCATGGGCGGACGGTTTATAACCAGTCTATCCATATTGCCTGCCCTGAAGATTTTTATGGGAAAATTCTAAATGTCATGGTAACCAAAGCTACAACGAGTTCGCTGACCGGAACAATCGCCGTATAGGCTTAAAGCAGGAGAGTAAAGAATGACTGGCAATAATGAAGTTCAGGCCCCTGCCGCATTTAGTGAACAATTCAATGACAATACAAGATCAGAACCTTCTTTTATCCGCTTCAATTCCAAAAAAATGGATCCAAAAAGGCTGGCAAGCCTGGGTGCCGCTGTTGCCGTCATCAATGAAAATAACGATCGCAATGCAGCCCCTCGCGCCGTTATACAAGGCAGCCGTATTAATCTGAACATTAAAGATGCAACTTATCTTCAACTTGCCATCACAACCCTGCAAAGCACGATAGAACAAATTGAGCAATCAGGGAGAACATTCACAAGAAACAGTTTTAGAACCAAAGTCTGGATTCCAGCCCTTCAGCAAGCGAGCCTTATACAGAAAGAGACAAAAGTAAAAGTCGTTCTGCCTGTTACAGAGTCAGTCAAACCTGATACGTATTCGTCTGAAAAGGTCGATACGGTTCTTTATCAGGGCGATACCATACCCGTAAATCCGCTGCGCGACGCAATTGCCCTTACAAAAAACCTGTCTAAATTCAATCAGTTTATGAAAGAAAAATTCGACACGGAAGTTCATGCCCCCGCCGTACCTGTAGACAACTACCTGAAACTCATCCTTCCGGCCTACTCCAACGACGCAAAAAAAACGGCGGAAGCGCGGGAGCGCATACTGTCATATCTCGGACTTCTGACCACCAAACTTAAAGGTGAGAGGAACCCCATCAATATCCAGCTGGCGGAACTGGCTTTCAGGGAATTTTCCAGACCCAAGAAAATTGCAGCTGCGCCTACACATAAAACCGCCAGCATACCTGAAAGAATTTCTGTAAAAATCCATCATGTAAACGACGTTTCATTAAGAGATTTTGCAAACTACATGGCTGCCGGGCGAACTTCATGCCTAAAGCTTTTTGGCGAAGACAACAAACTTGGATTTGCGGTCAAGGTAGGCGGAAAAGGGAGCGATCATCACTTTTTTGCAGATGTATCATTTAAAGATGGCAACATCGATGAAGTCGCACTTAATGCAGCCCGCTATTTAATTGGAAGGCTGCGTCAGGTTTGGGCAAAAGGTTCCACCATCAATACAGATAGAATCCGTGCCTTTCTTGCAGAAGAAGTCCCGGCCCTTATGAAACGAAGCAGCGTGCACGCCGGCGATCAACTTAAACCGATATTTGTTGAAATTGCCAGGGACGACGGACGAGCTGTTCATCGCCCCCGACCAAATGCGGGAATGACGAGAGACACGCCCCTGCCGCTTTTAGTAGTAACATCCAAAGCGCCCGGCATGTTCGACAACACAAAACTGGGGCTTTCGATTCCTGCAATTAATGATAATAACGAACTTATCTTAAAACATGAGACTTTGATCCCTACTGAAAACCAAAGCCTCATCATGCGGGAAACAGATACAAAAGATGTTGTTATTATTGATGGACCAGCTGGTTCCGGCAAGACATTCTGGGCTTGCTATATGGCCATTAAAGGATTGGAGGAAGGTAAATATGCAAAGATTTGCCTTGCGGCGCCCGCAGTTGAGGCAGGTGAAAGACTAGGATTTATGAAAGGGGATTTAAATGAAAAAATGAATCCTCACATCAATCAACATCTTGAAGCCATGGACGAGATCATTGGAAAAGGCGACGCCCTGGCCGGCAAAGCAAAGCGTGAAGATATGATGCAGAATGGCTATATTGAGATCGCGCCTCATGCCTTTAACAGAGGCAGAACATTCAAAAATACTTTTTACATTTTAGATGAATGCCAGAATGGATCCTGGAAGCAATTGATCACTGCGATACAAAGATTGGGGAAAGGTTCGACTTTCGTCTTTATGGGCGATGATAAGCAAAACGATAGAACTTTACGCCGATCAGCCTTTGCTTATTTTGTAGATAAATTTACAAAGCCAGACTACTCCGGCTTTATCGGACATGTCACAATGGGGAAAGAAGACATTAAACGCCATCCGCTTCTGCGCCTCATCGCTGATCTGGGCGATGAGGAAATGCCATTCGAGTTGATGGCAGTAGAGAATCCTCATTTCCAGCATAATGTAAGAAGTGAAATAGGACGCGTACAGGACGCTGGCCGCACAAATGGTTATCATTTAACCCCTTCCCTGTCCTGAAAACCGGGATATATTTTGTTTACCAACCTGTAGTATAATAGGTGGAAGCGACTGTTTCGCTTGTAGAACAAAGGGGTTATATCATTTCCAGTCAAACGATCCAGGAACGCATGGTTTTTGAAGACAACCGGCTGGTTCCAGCGCTTTATGGCGAGCAAAACGCCCATCTCCGCAAAATCGAACAGGCCCTGCAGATTCAGATCGGCGACCGTGGCAACGAGATCGTGATCATGGGCAACCCGCAGCGCGCCAAACAGGCCCGTTCCGTCCTGGACGCCCTTTGGGGCCGTTTGCAGAAGGGTGACCATGTGGATACGGGCGATGTCGACGCTGCCCTGCGTTTCCTGAATGAAGGCGAGCGCCGCCCCGACCGCCGCAATAACAATAGTAATGGCGGCAACCACGATATTGAAAGCTTCACCGCCAACGAAGTCTCCATCGCCACGCGTAAGCGCCGGGTCAATGCCCGCACGCCGCTGCAGGCCGATTATATAAAGGCGATGAAAACCAACCAGCTGGTGTTCGGCATCGGTCCCGCCGGCACGGGCAAAACCTATCTGGCCGTTGCGCACGCCGTGGAGATGATGGAGACGGGCAAGGTCGAACGGATCATCCTGTCCCGCCCCGCCATCGAGGCAGGCGAACGCCTCGGCTTCCTGCCTGGCGCGATGGAAGAAAAGATGGATCCCTACATGCGCCCGCTTTACGACGCGCTGCACGATACTATGGCCACGGACCGCCTGCAGAAGAAAATCATAGGGGAGGATATCGAGATCGCCCCGCTCGCCTTCATGCGCGGCCGCACGCTGAACAATGCCTGCATTATCCTGGATGAGGCGCAGAACGCGACCAGCATGCAGATGCTGATGTTCCTGACGCGTGCGGGCGAAAATTCGCACGTCGTCATCACCGGCGACCCCAGCCAGATCGACCTGCCCGCCGGAACGAAATCCGGACTGCTGGAAGCAGTTGAAACTTTGAACGGTGTGGAAGACATTACCGCCATTCGTTTTACCCAGCACGACGTGGTGCGCAGCCGCCTGGTGAAAAACATCATCGCCGCCTACCAAAAGAAAAGCGGAGCCTGACGCTGATCAAGCACGCTCTCGATATTGATATAACCATCGACGAACCCGGCTGGGAAAACACCGGCTTCGATGCGGAAGCGCTGGCCCGGTCGGCCATCGCCTTAGCAATAGAAGAGGCAGGCAAACCTGAGCCACTGGGCCATGTAAGCGCTTTCGAAGTATCCGTCCTTTTGTCCGGCGACGAGTCTGTCCGTATTATGAACAGGGATTACCGCGGCAAGGATAAGGCGACCAATGTCCTGTCCTTCGCTACACTGGATGGCGAGACCTTTATCCATCCCGGCATGGCATTCCACCTGGGAGATATCATTCTGGCCCTGGAAACCCTGAAAAGAGAGGCGGAAGAACAGGATAAACGTCTGGAAGATCATTTTTCCCATCTTCTGGTGCACGGCACTCTTCATTTATTAGGCTACGATCATATGAAAATAAATGAAGCAAAAGAGATGGAAAACCTGGAAATCCACATACTTAACGGGCTGGGCGTTGAAAATCCTTATAAAAATATGAATTCTATGCCAGAATGACGAAATGCGGACCATGACCGAAACCGATCAGGACCAGACACTTCCAGAACCAGCCCCCAGGCTTCCAGCGGACACGCCGAAACTTCATGTCGTCCACGCGGATCCAGCCGATACGGCCTCCAACCAACCCAAAGACCGGTTTACACCCGGCGTAGTCGATTGGCTGAAAACCATGCTTAAAGGCAAAAACGATACGAATTTGCGCGAAGCGCTTGAAGAATATATCGAGGAAAGCGCGACTGACGCGACGCTTGCCACGCTGACCCATCAGGAACGCGCGCTGATCGCCAACATCCTGAAGCTGCGCGACCTGAACGTGGTCGATGTCATGATCCCCCGCGCGGATATCAGCGCGATCGACGTGAACACATCGCAATCCGACCTGCTGTCGCTGCTGGCCGAAAAACAATTCAGCCGCCTGCCCGTCTACCGCGAAACGCTGGATGACGTGATGGGCACGATCCATATCAAAGACATCCTGTCCGCCCTCGCACGCGGACAAAGCGTGCACATCCCGACGCTGGTGCGGGACGTGCCGATCGTGGCGCCGTCCATGCCCGTGCTCGACTTGCTGCTGATGATGAAGCAGAAAAAACGTCACATGGCGCTGGTGGTCGATGAATATGGCGGTATAGACGGCCTGGCCACGATCGGCGACATCATCGAAGCCATCGTGGGCGAGATTGAGGACGAATACGACCAGGACACGCAGGGCGACATGACCCGCGACAAGGACGGCCATATCATCGCCGATGGCCGCGTCGATATCGAGGAATTTGAACAACGCTTCGGCGATATCCTGACCGAAGACGAACGTGAGGACGTGGATACTCTGGGCGGTCTGGTGTTCGCCCTGGCTGGACGCATCCCGGCGCGCGGCGAAATCATCACCCATTCCTCCGGCATGCAATTCGAAGTCACCGAAGCCGATCTGCGCCGCGTGAAACGCCTGCTGATCCGGAATATCCCAAAGCCGGAATAAAACGACAAGTCATTATTTTCAACTGCCATCCTCCGGTCAAGCCGGAGGATGACATTGTATAGTTTGTCCTATCCCTAAAAATCTGTCATCTTCCCGGCATGGAGTTAAAACTCATCCAAAAACTATTGGTGCCGCATTCCCTTATCCTGCGGCTTTTGGTGCCTTTTCTGGCGGGCGCCGTCATGGTTCTGGCTTTGCCGCCTTATGATCTGTGGCCGGCTTTATGGATCGGTTTTTCAGCCTTTTACCTGATCCTTTTATGGACACAGACAAAGCAGCGCGCATTCTGGGCCGGCTGGATGTTCGGCTTCGGGTATTTTGTTTTCGGCCTGTCATGGATCGCCAATGCACTGCTGGTGGACGGCAGCACCTATTCCTGGGTGATCCCTCTGGCGATTGCGGGCCTTCCCGCATTGCTGGCAACTTTTACCGGATTGGCTAGCCTGGCCTGCCGCATATTGATCGACATGACCAAACCCGGCGGCTTCTTCGCATTCTGCGGTATGATCGCCATGGCGGAATGGACCAGGGGCCATATCTTTACCGGTTTTCCGTGGAATTTATACGGTTACGGCTGGTCCGGCGTCGATGTCATGGCGCAAAGCGTCTCGCTGTTCGGCGTTTATGGCTTGACCCTGCTGACCATAGTCTGGGCCGCCCTGCCAGGATTTCTTATGATATGGACCACACCCCCAAGGTGGAAAGCCCTGCTCAGCTTCGCATTATATGGCCTTATGGCCGGGCTTGTATTCTGGGGGCACGCGCGCCTGAATGACAATCCAACGCAATTCGATGACCGTCTCACACTCAGGATTGTCCAGCCATCCATCCCGCAATCCATGAAGTGGGACCAGCAGAAAGCGAGTGAAAGTTTTCGCCTGATCGCCGGGCTGTCCAAAAACGACGGGACGGTGAGTGGAAAAACCGTTCTTGTGATCTGGCCGGAAACCGCAGTAACACAGGCGATCATGGACGACGAAATGGCCCAGGCCGAACTGCGCGACATTTTCAACCAGTATCCGGGGCAATTGTTTCTGGCGACCGGACTGCTACGCTGGGAAGAATCGGCCAGGAAAACAGACTATTACAACAGCATCGGCATCTATGACAACGCCATGAACCGGATTGCGACCTATGATAAATCGCATCTTGTGCCATTTGGGGAATACATCCCGTTCAGCCGCTGGCTGCCCGCCAACCCGTTTGTTGCCCCCGACGGCTTCGGTTCCGGCGACGGCCCGACCGTGCTGGGCCTGCCCATCAAAGGCGGCCACATCTTCAGGCTCAGCCCGATGATTTGCTATGAAGTCATTTTTCCGTCAGCTGTCGTCAAACGCGGCAGCAAGCCGGACCTGATCCTGAACGTCACCAATGACGGCTGGTACGGCATTAGCAACGGCCCCCGCCAGCACGTTGAAATCACACGCTTTCGGGCGATTGAGGAAGGACTTCCGGTCGCCCGTGCGGCGAATACGGGCGTTTCCGCCGTCATCGATCCTTATGGCCGTTACATATGGAAGGCGCAGCTGATGAAACTGACCGCCAGCAATGTGCCCTTGCCAAAACCCGCTCCGGTTCCCACTTTATATTCAAAGACCGGCGATTTGACGATGCTGTGCCTGGCCGGCTTTTTTATCCTCGCGGCACTGCGCAAACGATTTTTGTAAATATATATCTTTTGTGCGAGGCATTATGCTTATGGATAGGTACGCATAAGAAATTGTTGCATGCGAGCGTATTCCTTGGCTAGGGTAGCGCTGAAGTAAGGGCATTAGCTCATTTTTATAGAATGGATTACACTTCATGAAAACAACGGCCGTAAAAACCAAAGAAACCAAAAAACCTTTGCGTAAGGTAACCGCACGTAAAACGGTCAAGGTTGTGGGCGGCGTAAAGAAAAAAGGCCGCGCCAATAATGTTGATTTTCACGTTGGCTCCCGCCTGCGCATGCGCCGCTCCCTTCTGGGGATGAGCCAGGAGAACCTTGCCGATGCCGTGGGCATCACCTTTCAGCAGGTTCAGAAATACGAACGCGGCGCGAACCGTGTCAGCGCCAGCCGCCTGTACCAGTTCAGCAAGATCCTGAGCGTGCCTGTCGCCTTTTTCTTTGAACAATACACCGATACGTCACGCGCCTCCGGCTTCTATCAAAAAGTCGGAATGGCAGATAATGAGCAGTCTGAGTTTCTGAATAATGACCGCATCTATGATAAGGAAAGCATAGAGCTGCTGCGTATCTACTACTCTATTGAGAATGAGAAGGATCGCAAAGATTTCCTGAAAATCATTCGTCAAATGGCCAACAAGCTCAAATAACCCTAAAAAAGCCTTTTTTCAGATCATTTGCCGCTTGATCCTGCCATGGGTAGCCTTTAACGTTCTTGTTTTAAGCACGAACGTCAAAGGTCACATATCTCATGAAAACATTCGCAGGAACAGCGCGTCAGATGCCAGAGCCAACCCTTTCCACCGAACTAAAAGATTTTCATTTCACATCCGAATCCGTCGCCGAAGGCCATCCCGACAAGGTCTGCGACCAGGTATCGGACGCGATCCTTGACCTTTGCATCAAATCCGACCCCCAATGCCGTGCCGCTATCGAATGCGTCGCCACCAGCAATTACCTGGGTATTTTCGGCGAGGCGCGGGACAGCATCACGCATGAAGCCATGGAAGAAACCGCCCGTCAGGTTGTGAAGAAAATCGGCTATGAGCAGCAGGATTTTCACTGGAAGACCATCAATGTCGATGTGAAAGTGCACAAACAATCCGCGGACATTGCCGTTGGTGTTGACGCCGCCGGCAACAAGGACGAAGGCGCGGGCGACCAGGGCATCATGTTCGGCTATGCCTGCCGCGAAACCGACGTGCTGATGCCAGCCGCCATCCATTATTCCCACGCCATCCTGAAATCCCTGGCCGATGCCCGCCACTCCGGCGTGCTGTCGAAACTGGGGCCTGATGCGAAATCGCAGGTATCATTGGAATATCGCGACGGCAGACCGGTGCGCGCCACCTCCATCGTCGTTTCCACCCAGCATGATGAGGGCGTGGAGCAGGACGAGGTGCGTGAATGGGTGCGTCCGCACGTGATGAAAATCCTTCCCGAAGGCTGGATGTGCCCTGAAGAGGAATTCTACGTCAACCCGACCGGACGATTCGTGATCGGCGGCCCTGTCGGCGATACCGGCCTCACGGGCCGTAAAATCATCGTTGATACCTATGGCGGTTCCTGCCCCCATGGCGGCGGTGCGTTCTCCGGCAAGGACCCAACAAAGGTCGACCGTTCTGCCGCCTATGCCGCTCGTTACGTTGCCAAGAACATCGTGGCCGCAGGCTTTGCCGACCGCTGCACGGTTCAATTGTCTTACGCAATCGGCGTCAGTAAGCCGCTTTCGATCTACGTCAACACCCATGGCACCGGATCAATCCCTGAGGCCAAGGTGATCAAAGCGATTAACCAGACTATAGATTTGAGCCCGCGCGGCATCCGTGAGCACCTGAAGATGAACCGCCCGATTTACGGCCGCACCGCCGCATACGGCCATTTTGGGCGCGCGCCGGAAGCCGATGGCGGATTCAGCTGGGAAAAGCTGGATCTGGTGGATGCGTTGCGTAAGGAACTTGGGTAAACATTTCTCCCTCTTTTCTTCGCCCTCTCCCCTTTGGGGAGAGGGAATAAGAGAAAAATATGACCGAAGACTCTCGCCGCCTGTATGGCCGCCGTCAGGGACGCCCTTTAAAACAAAGCCGCCTGGACGTTCTGGACACCCTGCTCCCTGCCCTTCAGATTGCGGCCGACGATGCGCCGCTTGATCTGGCAAAACTGTTTAGCAAAGCGCCCTCCTGCCTCTGGATCGAAATCGGGTTCGGCAATGGCGAGCATGTTGCCGGATTGCTGCGCCGCCATCCGGATTTTTCAATGATCGCCGCCGAACCCTTCATCAACGGCATGGCCGCATTCCTGAAAGATATCAAGGACGAGCCGGATGTGCAGAACCAGGTGCGCGTGGTCATGGACGACGCCATTCCCGTCCTGTGGCGCCTGCCGGATCAATGCACAGACGGCATTTATGTATTAAATCCCGACCCCTGGCCCAAGGTGCGGCACCACAAGCGCCGCATCATCAGCCAGCCCAACCTCGATACCTTTGCCCGCATTCTGAAGCCCGGCGGACAGCTGATCATGGCGACGGATGTCGATGACCTTGCCGAATGGATGCTCACCGAAACCACGCACCACCCGGCCTTTGAATGGACGGCGGAAAGCGCCGATGACTGGCGTAAAATGCCTGAAGACTGGATAGAAACGCGGTATGAAGCCAAGGGAAAAAAGGCAGGACGGAGGCAAACTTACCTCATGTTCAAATGCGTTAAACGATAAAATCGATTTCTTTAAAAACATCTATTGATTTTTAATATTGCATATCCTACGATCCGTAAAATTTTCAATAATAAAGACAGGGAAATCGAGATGAAAATCAAAAACCTCAAATACGCTTTTGCGCTTGCCGTTGGCTTGCCTTTGGCAGCTGCTCTTCCCGCATATGCTCAGACAGGGCCACAAGCTACTGTATCCAAATCTTTAGCTGCCGATCGCCCTGAATTGGCTGATGTTGTTGCATCCGTTATGCCATCAACTGTCTTTATTCAGGTTCAAAGGGAACGCATTGTAGATGGAGAAACAAAACAAGGAACCGCCCTTGGTTCAGGTTTTGTGATTGATGCTGAAAAAGGTTATATCGTTACAAATAATCATGTCGCGGGCGATGCCGAAGCAATCAAAGTCGTGATTGGGGACAATGATGAGCGCACTGCAACTCTGGTTGGCACAGATCAATTAACGGATCTTGCCGTTATTCAGGTGAAAGTAACGCCGGATAAGCCTTTACAACAGGTTGCTTTCGGCGATAGCGATGCTCAAAGACTGGCAGAAACGGTTTTTGCTGTCGGTGCTCCTTTTGGCCTAGGCTCTACTGTGACAAGCGGCATCATTTCGAGCTTGCATCGTGGCGTACCAAGCGCGAAAACCCCCTTTCATGACTTCATGCAAACGGATGCTTCGATCAACCGAGGAAATTCGGGCGGCCCTCTCATCAATTTGAAGGGTGAAGTTATCGGCGTAAACAGTGAAATTTTTTCACCGTCAGAAGGTGGTGGGTCGGTCGGGATTGGTTTTGCCATCCCTTCAAATTGGGTAAAGAAGGTAACCCAAATGCTTATTAACAACCCCGACCATAAAATCCACTGGGGTATAATGGGCGCAGTCATTGGCCCAATCGTTGCAGAGATTCCAGAAGACGGTATGCCTGCCCAATCTGAAGAAGACAATGATTCAGACATGGGTCAAGGCGTGATGCTTTATCAAATTGGTGAAGGTAGCGCGGCTCAAAAAGCCGGGCTTCAGCCTAAGGACATCATTATTGCCGTTAATGGCGAACCTGCGAAAAATTTGAAAGAGTTTCCAGCACAGATTGCTGCTCTTTTGAGTGGCACTGTCGTCGATGTTACATATATGCGTGATGGCCACCAAGCACATGCAACTGTAACATTAGACGAGCGTCCAGATCCTCAGGCTGAGGAAGAACAAGGGCCAGACGAAAGCAATCGTGCATTCCCTCCCGGATTCCTGGAATCAATGCCGCCGGAGAAATTTGATCAATTTCTGGCTAATGATTACAGAGCTGCAATGGCAAAAATGGAGGAAGCGGTAAGGAAGCTTCAAGAGCAATACGCAGAGGCAGAAAAGGAAGTGAATGCTGAAATTGCCCGTCGTCATGCGGCTCCTCAGGTCAATCCACAATTTATTCCACCAGATCAACTCCGTGAACTCTTTGAGCAGTTAAGGCAGCATCAACAACCTGGAGCGGAGGTACAACCAGATCCTTCTGCCCCTCCACAGTCAGGCGCCAATGACAACGATCCATCAGGATTGTCAAAGATTCCTCAACAATACCCATGAAAGGATTCAATAGCAAGGGGACGTGGAGGATTCTAGAGATCCAAAAATCGAGAATTGAAGGAACAGGACCTGTACCTGATACTCTAAGACAAGCATACGCGAACAACCAGGCACGCCTTGATGCCTTGCTGGCAGAACAAGCCCGTCGTGCCGCTGCTGCAGCCCGTCTACGCCTGCTCCTCTGGTTGCACCACGTCCATAATGTTTCTTAAAAAACCGGCGTTTTTATAAAACGCCGGTTTTTTACCTTTTAACTTAAAATCACTTGCCTTTCTCCGGCTTTTTGGCCGTATAAATACGCAACATTTCCTGTATCGTTTGATCAGGTGGGCTCCGCCAGCCCGCCTTTTTTGTTACCTAAGGTCACTGAATGAAGCTTTCGCCGCTGGAACAGAAGATAAGCACGATGATCGAGCCCGTGGTGGCCGACAAGGGGCTGTCTCTGGTTTGCGTCAGGCTGACAGGCGAAGGGGGGCGAACATACGCTGCAGGTGATGGCGGAAGACCCGAAAACGCACGCAAGATCGGCATCGACGATTGCGCGAAGCTGAGCCGGAAATCGCCGCGATCCTGGATGTCGAGGACCCGATCAACGGCCGCTACAGGCTGGAAGTCAGTTCCCCCGGCATCGACCGCCCGCTAATGCGCGCGCAGGATTTCGTTGATTTCGCAGGGTTCGAAGCAAAGATTGAGATTTTTCCGCCCCTGGACGGGCAAAAGCGGTTCAAGGGCATACTGCGCGGCGTTGAAAGCGACGCTGTCAGCCTTGAAACGGAAACGGGGCCTGTGGCCCTGCCCCTGGCATCGATCCAGAAATCCAGACTGGTCATGAACGACGATTTAATTGCGAAAACAAAGCAAAGGACTGAAAAGGAAAACGAAAATGGAATTGCTGCAGGTCTCTGACGCCGTCGCCCGCGAAAAGAATATCGACCGTGAAATCGTTCTGGAAGCCATGGAAGAGGCGATCCAGAAAGCCGGTCGTTCGAAATACGGCCACGACCACGACATTCGCGCCCATATCGACCGCCGCTCCGGGGTCATCGAGCTGAAGCGTTACCGCGCCGTGGTGGAACAGATCGACCCCGAGCATGAAGTGCAGCAGCTGACCCTGGACCAGGCAAAACGCATCAACCCGAACGCTACGCTGGGTGAATTCCTGATCGACGACCTGCCTCCGCTCGATTTTGGCCGCATCGCCGCCCAGACCGCGAAACAGGTCATCATGCAGAAGGTGCGTGAGGCGGAGCGTGCGAAACAATTCGAAGAATTCAAGCACCGCGCCGGCGAAATCATCAACGGTATCATCAAACGTGTCGAATACGGCAACGCGACCATCGATCTGGGCGGCAAGGGCGAAGCCATGCTGCGCCGGGATGAGACCCTGCCCCGCGAACACCTGAAAAACGGCGACCGCGTCCGCGCCCTGATCTATGACGTCCGCCAGGAAATTCGCGGCCCGCAGATTTTCCTGACCCGCACGCGCCCGGAATTCATGGCGAAGCTGTTTATGCAGGAAGTGCCGGAAATCTATGACGGCGTGATCGAGATCAAGGCCGTTGCCCGCGATCCGGGTTCCCGCGCAAAAATCGCGGTCATCAGTCGCGACAACTCCATCGATCCCGTCGGCGCCTGCGTCGGCATGCGCGGCAGCCGCGTCCAGGCCGTTGTCAACGAATTGCAGGGCGAAAAAATTGATATCATACCCTGGACCAACGACCTGGCCTCCTTCGCGGTCAGTGCCCTTGCACCGTCTGAAGTAACCAAAGTCGTCATGGATGAAGAAAAACACCGCCTGGAAGTGGTGGTGCCGGAAGAGCAATTGTCCCTCGCCATCGGCCGCCGTGGCCAGAACGTGCGCCTGGCCTCCATGCTGACCGGCTGGGATATCGACATCATGACCGAAGCGGAAGAATCCGAACGCCGCACCGAAGAATTCAACAAGCGGTCGGCCCTGTTTATCGAAGCGCTGGATATCGACGAAGTGTTCGCACAGCTTCTGGTGGCGGAAGGCTTCCGTTCCATTGAAGACATCATTGAAACCCCGGTCGATGAATTCGTCCAGATCGGCGGCCTCAATGAAGAAATCGCGACCGAATTGCAGAACCGCGCCGCGTCATGGCAGGAACAGCAGTCTCAGATGCTGAAGCAGAAACAATCCGAACTCGGCATCAAGGACGACCTGGTTGCCCTGGAAGGCCTGACACCCGATATGATTGTGAAGCTCGGCGAAGGCGGTATTAAATCCCGCGACGACCTGGCCGATCTGGCCGGTGACGAGCTGCGGGAAATCCTCGGCGCTTCCGCGATGACGGAAAACGAAGCAAACGATCTGATTATGAAGGCCCGCGCTCACTGGTTCGAGAACGAGCAGGCGCAAGCCGATCAGGCTACAACCATGTAAGCAGGCATAAAAGGCACTCTCAATGACCGATGCGAAAGACAAGACGGAAGAAAAGAAAACTTTAAGCCTGGGCGGTACGCTCAGCCTGAAAGGCGCGCCCGGTGCTGCGAAAAGCATCACGTCTTCCGGCCGCGGCGGCGGACGCACGGTCGCTGTTGAGGTTCGCCGTAAACGCGGTGCGGCTGCCGCTGCGGACGAACAGGCCGAAACCTTCGCCGGCGGCGATCTGCGCAACCTGACGTCCAGCGAACGCGAAGCCCGTATCCGCGCCCTGAAACAGGCGGAGGAAGAAGGCCTGAACCGCCGCCGCCCGGCCGATGACAGCGATATCGGCAAGCAAGTCGTGCGCGACAAGGAAGAGACCAAACCGTCCGATCCTGAATCCGCCCGCCAGAGAGAGCTGGAAGAACTGCAACGGATCGAAGCCGAGGAAGAAGAACGCCGCAAGGGCGATCAGGCAAAGCAGGCCCCTGCCGACACCTTCCGTTCCCCTGCCTTCAAGGCCAAAAAAGAAGGCCTGAACGCAGACGAGGAGGAAGAGGAAAGCTATCGCGCCCGCATGAAGCGCAATCAGGTGCGCCAGCCTAAAACCCGCAATGAAGACGATGGCCGCAGCCGTGGCCGTCTGACCGTGACGCAGGTGTTGAACGAAGATTATGAACGCGACCGCGGCCCGTCCCTCGCCGCCCGCCGTCGCGCGGCCCAAAAAGCCCGCATGGCCGCCAGCAGCGACCAACAGGTCAAGCAGGCCCGCGACGTGATCGTGCCGGAAGTCATCACGGTCCAGGAACTCGCCAACCGCATGGCCGAAAAAGCCAGCGACGTTATCAAATCCCTGATGAAAATGGGCATGATGGCGACGATCAACGAACCGATTGACGCCGATACGGCTGAACTGATTATCAGTGAATTTGGCCATAAAATTAAACGCGTGACCGAAGCGGACATCGAAGAAGGCCTGGAAGGCGATACCGATACGGATGAGGCGTTGGTAGCCCGCCCGCCGGTCGTTACCATCATGGGTCACGTCGACCACGGCAAAACCTCCCTGCTCGACGCCCTGCGTAAAACGGATGTCGTTTCCGGCGAAGCCGGCGGTATCACACAGCATATCGGCGCCTATCAGGTAACGATGCCGTCCGGATCCAAAATCACCTTCCTTGATACACCGGGCCACGCCGCCTTCACCGAAATGCGGGCACGCGGCGCGAATGTCACGGATATCGTGGTGCTGGTGGTCGCCGCCAACGACTCGATCATGCCGCAAACCGTGGAAGCCATTAACCACGCGAAAGCCGCCGGCGTGCCGATCCTGGTCGCGATCAACAAGATCGACCTGCCGGACGCCAATGTGCAGAAGGTAAAGCAGGATCTTCTGCAACATGAAGTCATCCTGGAAGACATGGGTGGCGAATCCCTGTCCGTGGAAGTTTCGGCCAAGAAAAAGCTGAACCTCGACAAGCTGGAAGAAACCATCCTTCTGCAGGCCGAAGTCCTGAACCTGCGCGCCAACCCGAACCGCGCCGCCGTCGGTACCGTGGTCGAAGCGAAGCTGGAACAGGGCCGCGGCCACGTTGCCACGGTTCTGGTGCAAAAGGGCACGCTGAAAATCGGCGATATCTTCTCGGTCGGTGCCGAATGGGGGCGCGTTCGCGCCATGGTCGACGCCTACGGCAAATCTGTCACCGAAGCCGTTCCCGGTATGCCGGTCGAGGTGCTGGGCCTGAACGGTGCGGCGGAAGCCGGTGACCGTCTGGCCGTGACCGAAGACGAAGCGAAAGCCCGTGACGTCGCCATTTATCGCCAGCGTAAACGCCGCGAGGCCGAAAGCCTGAAACGCGGCGGCGGCAAGACGTTCGAACAGAAACTGGCAGCGGCAAAGGCCGGCCAGAAAAAAGAACTCAGCGTCCTCGTCAAGGCGGACGTGCACGGTTCGGTCGAAGCCATTATCGGTTCCCTGCAAAAGCTGGAAGAGACAAACGACGAGGTTGTCATCCGCATCCTGCATTCGGGCGTCGGCGGCATCACGGAATCCGATGTCACGCTGGCCAATGCCTCAAACGCGCTGATTGTCGGTTTCAACGTCCGCGCCAATGCGCAGGCGCGCGAACTGGCCGAACGCGAAGGCGTCAACATGCGCTATTACAACATCATCTACAACGTCATCGACGACGCCAAGGCGATGATGAGCGGCATGCTCTCCCCGATCCTGCGGGAGGAATATCTGGGTCAGGCCGCGATCCGCCAAGTGTTCAACATCACCAAGGTTGGCAAGGTCGCGGGCTGTATGGTCACCAAAGGCGTGGTCAAGCGCGGCGCGAAAGTCCGCCTGCTCCGCGACGACGTGGTCATCCACGAAGGCACGCTCAAAACCCTCAAACGCTTCAAGGACGAGGTCAAGGAAGTCAAAGAGGGCATGGAATGCGGCATGGCGTTCGAAAACTACGACGACGTCAAGGATAACGACGTCATCGAATGCTACGAGATCGTCAGCGAGGCGCGGACACTGGCGTAATGCAGAACCAATCCACCGGTCCATCCCAGCGGCAGCTTCGCGTCGGCGAACAGATCCGCCACGCCATCATCGAAACCCTGCAAAAGGGAAAATTCGATGATGCGGTGCTGTTCGATATCTCGCACACCGTGACCGTTTCCGAAGTCCGCACCAGTCCGGATTTGAAGAACGCCACGGCCTATGTGATGACCCTGGGCGGCGCGAAGATGGAAGAGGTTCTGCCTGCCCTGAATGAGGCTGCCTTCACCTTTCAGAAGGACATTGGCCGCAAGCTGCAGCTGAAATTCACCCCGCGCATCCGCTTCGTCATGGATAAAAGCTTTGACGAGGCCCAGAAAATCAATTCCATCCTGTCGGAGCTGGTGGAACGGGAAGATCATGCGTAACTCATCATTACTTTGTCATTCCCGCGAAAGCGGGAATCCCCTGGGTATTGGTTGCAACAGCACGGATAACCACCAGGAGATCCCCGCTTTCGCGGGGATGACAATTTAAGGTGGGATGGCAATTCAATGGGTAAGCGCAAAAAAGGCGATATCGTCAACGGATGGATCAACCTCGACAAACCGTTCGACATGACCTCCACCGATGCCCTGGCCAAGGTACGGCGGATGTTCAATGCGCAGAAAGCCGGGCATGGTGGCACGCTGGACCCTTTAGCGACCGGCATATTGCCGATCGCACTGGGTGAAGCCACAAAAACCATTCCTTACTGCCAGGATGCTCTCAAAATTTATTGCTTCGATGTGATATGGGGTGAAGCCCGTAGCACAGACGATGCTGAAGGCGACATTGTCGCTCAATCTGATGCCCGTCCTGAGAAATCCGCCATTCTGGCCGCCCTGCCCCGCTTTATCGGCGATATTGAACAGACCCCGCCCCGCTTTTCCGCCATCAAAATCGACGGTGAGCGGGCTTACGACCTGGCCCGGGCGGGCCATGAAATCGAGATGCAATCCCGCATGGTGTATATCGAAAGCCTGGAATTGCTGGAAACTGCGCCGGAGAAAGCCAGTTTCCGGGCTGTCTGCGGTAAGGGGACCTATATGCGCTCCCTCGCCCGCAACTTGGCCCTGGCTTTGGGCACGGTCGGGCATATCGCCAATCTGCGGCGGGAAGCTGTCGGCGCCCTGAGCCTGGAAACCGCGATTTCTCTTGAAAAATTACAGGAACTCGCCCATAGTGCTCGCCTTGACGATGCTTTGCTTCCTGTTGAGACCGTGCTGGACGACATCCCGGCACTGGCCGTCAACGAAAAGGAAGCGGCAAGGCTGAAAAACGGGCAGATGCTTCTGCTGGTCTCCAGGCCGGATTTCGACCGCCTCACCGCGGTCGGGTTGAACCTGGATCAGAACGAAGCCACCGCCCTTGCCGTTTACCAGGGCAAGCCGATTGCGCTTGTGGCTGTAAACGGCCCGGAAATCCAGCCCTTACGCGTCTTAAACCTCTAACTATGGAGATCACCGATGTCGGTAGCTGCTGAAAGAAAACTTGAGATCGTTAAAGAATACGCCACGAAAAAAGGCGACACCGGTTCACCTGAAGTCCAGGTTGCCCTTCTGACCGAGAACATCAACAATTTGTCGGGCCACCTTCAGACCCACGCAAAAGACGTGCACAGCCGCCGCGGCCTTCTGGCCATGGTTGCCAAGCGCCGCAAACTGCTGGATTACCTGAAGCGTTCGGACGAAGCGCGGTACCAGACGCTGATCGAGCGCCTGAACATCCGCCGATAGACAGATAAAGTTTCTAAAAAAGTGCCAGTAATAAACTTTAAAAAATAAAAAGGCGGTCATGCTTGACCGCCTTTTTTATTCAAAAAATTTAAGATCAGGCTGGCTGTGGTTTTCTTCTACCTGTTAAACCCAATAATAATCCAGAAGCAAGCCCTGCACCTACAATCGCTCCAAATCCAGACACACCTTGAATTTCAGCATATCTTTGCCAGTAAGCAGCACTACCTTTTTCAGGTGCTGCACCCGAAGGTGAAACCGTATCAATGACGTTGCCAACATAGTGCTCTATAGGCGAACTTTTAGCTACGTCTAAACCATTGGCCCGAACCAGCACTCCTTCAGCTAAATTACCAGATGCCAAAGAGGTGAAGGCACCGACAAGAAAACCAACTGCAAATCGCTTTAAAGACATAATTGATCCTCCTATTATAAAGAAGCCTAAATCATATGCTTAGGATTTAGATCGATCAAGCCGCCTTCTTATCTTCCAGAAAATACCGTTTTACGATCTTTCCCTGATCCAATTCAAACACCAGCGGAACACCCGTCGGGATTTCCGCCTTATTGATGCTTTCCTGCGTCTCAGCGCCCAGTATAATCAGCAGCGCGCGTAGGGAATTGCCGTGTGCGGCGACCAGAACGTTCTTGCCGCCATCCAGCACAGGCTTGATATGATCCTGGTAATAGGGGCGGACGCGTTTCTCCACCACATCCTGCAGGCTTTCGCCGCCTGGTGGCTGTACGTCATAGGATCTGCGCCAGATATGAACCTGCTCATCCCCGTATTTTTTGGCGGTTTCGGCCTTGTTCAGGCCTGTAAGATCGCCGTAATCACGTTCGCGCAGATCGTCATGGCGGATCATGGTTTTCAAAAGGTCGCTCTGGCCGCAAGCTTTCAGGGCTATTTCCGCCGTATTACCTGCGCGTTTCAAAGTGCTGGTGAAGACCTGATCGAATTTGATCCCGGCTTTGGCCAGGCGCTTACCTGCCTCCTCCGCTTCCTTCCGGCCCTCCTCGCTTAAATCGATATCGTGAAATCCCGTGAACCTATTTTCAAGGTTCCACTGGCTCTGGCCGTGGCGCAAAAGGACAAGGGTGTTCAGCATGGAAATCTCCCGGGTTGATACCGCAGGAAACTGCCATATTTACAGCCGACCTTCAAGGGATCAGCTTAGGGACTGCTTTTATACATGATCCAGGCGGTGCGAAACGCATTAAAGGCCAGTATGAATAAAATGCAGGAAATCAGGATAAAACCTGTATTCATGAAAAATGATGCATAAAGGCTGAGGCCTGTCAGGATAAACGCAAAAATACTCAGGAAAAAAACGATAGGACAGATAAAAACCTTGGTAATCCAGTCGAATGTCATGGCAAAAATCCCTATGAATATAAAAAGGATAGACGAAAAACTTACTGAATTATTCCACGTCCTCGACGAATGCACAAGTTGCAATACATTGCATTGACGCTATAATTCAACCGCTATAAAAATTGCAAAAAACAAGGAGAAAAAGAATGTTGGAAGCCCAAAGGTCCATTGCGCTAAACTGTCTGAGCCTACGCCTTTGTTTGCACTCAGCGCATGTTTTTAAGTGGAATGTGAAGAAGGAAATGCCATAATACATAAATGACGAGCACAATGACTGCTTGCGAGCAGTCCTTCGGCTAGTCTGGCACGCTGGCTGATGCCGCTTTATATCGGTGTCTGGCATAACAACCGGTCCTGATTGCCAGTTTAGCTTTAAAATGAACATTCTTTAATAAGAATACAGTTTGCGGAACAGACGCCCCGGCCCCATAATCCATGCTCCCGAAAACATGTTTACTGGATGTTTTGTTTTTAAAATGTGAACCGTATGACGACCTAGGCAAACAGGCAGCCGTAGAAAATATGCGCCGTCTCGAAACCGGCAAAATGAACATTCATATTGACGGCGAACGTTTAATGTTTTCCGCAAAGAAATCGACTCCATGGCCGCAAAAAACTGACCCACCGTGCTCTGCACGCCAGCCGACGGCGTGGTCATCGCCTCCATGGACGGGCAGGATACCGTGCTCTGCACTGTGGTCGGCGCACGCTCAAAGACGGCAGTCTCCGTCCAGGAAGAAACCTTCGCGGCCGGGCCATCCCTGGTGGCTTCTTCAAACGCGAAGGCTGCCCGACCGAGAAAGAAGACTGACCAGCCGCCTGATCGACAATCCGCCCCCTGTTCCCGAAGGAATTCATCAACGAAGTCCAGATCATCGCAACCGTGATCTCCCACGATCTTGAAAACGATCCGGATATCGTCGCCATGGTCGGCTGCTCCGCCGCCCTCACCATTTCCGGCATGCCGTTCATGGGCCCGGTCGGCGCCGCCCGCATCGCCTATATCGACGGCCAGTTCGTCATCAACCCAACCATCGAACAGTATAAGAGCAAGGACAACAAGCTGGAACTGGTCGTCGCCGGTACGCAGGAAGGCGTGCTGATGGTGGAATCCGAAGCGCAGGAACTGCCGGAAGACGTGATGCTGAAGGCCGTCATGACCGGCTGGACCGCGTTCCAGGCCGTGATCGACGGCATTATCGGCCTCGCCGAAATGTGCGCGAAGGATCCATGGCCCGTCACCGAAACCCCGGACGCGCTGAAAAAGCTGTCGAAAGACCTGCACAGCCATTTCGAGAAAGACCTGATCGAAGCGTACAAGGAACCGGTCAAGCAATCCCGCTACGAAAAAGTCGGCGCGCTGCGCAAGAAGGCTGTCGAGAAATACGCGGATGCCGATAACGGCGTGACCGAACCCGTCGTCAACAGCTATTTCAAACACGCTGAAGCCGATATTGTCCGTGGCAACATCCTGAAAACCGGCAACCGCATTGACGGCCGCGACACCAAAACGGTGCGCCCGATTGTCGCTGAAGTCGGTGTTCTGCCCCGCACCCACGGCTCCGCCCTGTTCACACGCGGCGAAACCCAGGCGCTGGTCGTTACCACACTCGGCACTGGTCAAGACGAGCAAGTCATCGACGCGCTGGAAGGTGAATACAAGGAACGCTTCATGCTGCATTACAACTTCCCTCCCTACTCGGTGGGTGAAGCCGGCCGCATGAGCAGCCCAGGCCGCCGTGAAATCGGCCATGGCAAGCTGGCATGGCGCGCTGTCCGTCCCCTGTTGCCGGAAGCGGAAGCGTTCCCGTACACCATGCGTACTGTCTCCGAAATCACGGAATCCAACGGCTCGTCCTCGATGGCGACCGTGTGCGGTACGTCCCTGGCGCTGATGGATGCGGGCGTTCCTTTGAAATCACCCGTAGCCGGTATCGCCATGGGCCTGATCAAGGAAGGCAAGGACTACGCGGTCCTGTCCGACATCCTGGGTGATGAAGATCACCTCGGCGATATGGACTTCAAGGTCGCCGGTACGGATAAAGGCGTAACCGCGCTGCAGATGGACATCAAGATCACCTCCATCACGGAAGAGATCATGAAGATCGCGCTGGCGCAGGCGAAAGACGGCCGCCTGCACATCCTCGGTGAAATGGCGAAAGCCTTGACCCAAGGTCGTACACAGGTATCCAAAAACGCACCGCAGATCGTGACGATCAGCGTGCCGAAGGATAAAATCCGCGAAGTCATCGGCACCGGCGGCAAGGTCATTCGTGATATTGTCGAGCGCACCGGCACCAAGATCGATATCGAAGATGACGGCACGATCAAAATCGCATCGACCGATGGCGACAAGATCCAGATGGCGGTCGATATCATCAAGGGTATCACCGACGAGCCTGAGCTGAACAAGATCTACAAAGGCAAGGTCGTAAAGACCACCGATTTCGGCGCCTTCGTGAACTTTATGCCGGGCAAGGACGGCCTGGTTCACATCTCCGAACTGGCAGACAGCCGCGTGGGCAAAACCACCGATGTCGTCCAGGAAGGTCAGGAAGTAAAAGTCATGGTCGTCGGTTTCGACGAACGCGGCAAGATCAAGCTGTCCATGAAACGCGTGGATCAGGCAACTGGCGAAGCGAAAGCTGCAAGACAGGAACGCGAAGCCGGTTAATTTTTAACTGAAACGATGCCCATTTAAATTGGCATCATAAAACTGTTTGCCCGTCATCCCGGCTTTTTAAAAGTCCGGATGACGGCAAAGGTTTAAAAACATGAAACTGACACGTACGCATATTGCCCTGGCGATAACGCTGCCCGTTATGATGATCATAATGGTTTTTGGCGTCTCTTCCGTACTGCGTAATGAATCCAGGAAAGAACTGATCGAACGGCAAACCCACGATCTTCTGGTCGCGTCCCGTGCTATCGGTACGGATGATTTTGAGAGCAGGCTGGACCTGGTTCGGGTGTTTATCAATGAAAACACCACGCATGTTACCAACCTGCCTGCCCGGCCACTGACGCAAACTCTGCAGGATATGATTTATTATATCCGCAGCGAAACCGATGATCGCCCCCTTCTGGACAATGCAGCCCGCCGCAGCGTTATGAAGGCCATGTTAAAATCGCTGGGTTATCAGACACGCACCGCACGCCTGTATAATCCTGACACGATGAACAGCCACGCCATGATCGAAGTGCTGGATCCTAAAACAGGCCACTGGCATGCGCAGGACCCGGATTATGATGTTTATTGGGTCGAAACCAAAAGCGGCAAGCGCGTTTCCATCGGCGACGTCCTGCAGTCCCCGGACACACACGAGCCATGCGGTCGAAACCTGTGCGGATGGGATCATCATAATCTCCAGGGCATGAATACTTTGGCTCTGAAGCCCTATCTCCAGGTGCTCGTCCTGAAGGAAGCGGATGAGGAAATGACCTATTACCGCCCCGAAATCAACCCGGACGCCGTCCATAAGGTCGGCAACCGCACCGGCCAGTTCTGTGATGTTATCACCAATGCCTGCGATGCCGGATATGCACCGATTGTGGCGTATAAAAACACGGCGGAAGATATAAAGAGTCGCTAACTTTTTTCCAAATAAAATTGACCTGCTTATGAAATTCTGCATGAATTATAAAAACAGGGAGATAAAAATGCCTTCTAGAAACACTATGGGCCTTATTGGCCTCGGGATGCTTACTGCGTTTGCTGCAATAAATCCTGCAAACGCATGCATGACCGAACAGGACATTATTAATAAATTATCATCAAGCAACAGCTGGGTCTTTTCAAACCCGGACGACATGGATGTTTTCAAAAGCGCTTATGCTTTAAAAGCGGACGTTTCTACAGTCGATGGCACAGAACATGTCCGTGCCTTTGAAAGAAAAGATAAAGGTATAGTCGAAGGTGTATTTATAAAAAACGGATGCGCCATAGCGTCCGTCAAAATGCCTGAGCAAGAATTTAAAGCACATTGGGAAGCCTATCTAACTCAAAGCAAAGAAGCTTTGCTTCGTTACCCTTTTGATCCTAATATACAGCCAGCTTGAATATTTAGAGCAATGAGTCTATGCCCTTAAAAATCCCTCCGATCATCGGCCATCGCGGCGCGTGTGCTTATGCGCCTGAAAATACCATATCTTCTATCCGCACAGCGGCAGAATTGGGCGTGAAGTGGGTGGAGCTGGATGTGAAACTGTCCCGCGATCAGGTGCCGATTATTTTCCATGACGAAGAGCTGGACCGCACAACGAGTGGAAGCGGTTTGATCAAGGATTTCGACTGGAAGGATTTGCAAGAGCTTGATGCAGGCAGCTGGTTCGGCGAAAGCTTTATCGGCACGCCTATTCCAACCCTTGAAGAAACAGTCGATGAACTGATCCGTCTTGGCCTCGGCTTCAACCTTGAAATCAAACCGTGTCCCGGCCGGGAAAAAGAAACGGCGGAGGTCGCGCTCGATCTGATGTCCCGCATCTGGGACAATCATGACGGCCTGCTGATCTCCAGCTTCCAGCATGTCAGCCTGGAAAGCGCGATGGATATGGCGCCGGACTGGGCCCGCGGCCTGCTGCTTGATAGTGAATGGCCGCCAAACTGGAAGGAACTGGCCGAATATCTGGATGTTGCGTCCATCAACATCAACGGCAATGAAGTCACCCGCGAACAGGTGGAAGACATTATCGACCAGGAAAAATTGGTCCTCGCCTACACGATCAACGATCCGCAGCGCGCCCGCCTTCTGGAAGCCTGGGGCGTGGACGGCGTGTTTACAAATGTGCCGGATGTGCTAATGGATACAAACCATAGCCTGCATTAATATTCAAAAAAAAGGAAACAGATCCATGTCCATCATCAAGGAATTTCGCGAATTCGCCGTTAAGGGCAATGTCATGGATTTAGCCATCGGTGTCGTGATTGGCACGGCGTTCGGTAAAATCACCACATCACTTGTGAACGACATTATAATGCCACCGCTCGGTATTCTGATTGGCGGCGTAGATTTCAGCGCCTTGACGATTACCCTGAAAGACGCCGTTGGAACCACTCCGGCGGTCACCCTCAATTACGGCCTGTTTATTCAGACACTCGTCAACTTCCTGATCATCGCCTGGGCCATGTTCCTGGTCGTCAAGGTCATGAACCGCCTGAAACGCAAACGCGACGATGCCCCGGAGGATGAAAAACCAAGGCAGGAAGTGTTGCTGGAAGAAATCCGCGACCTGTTGAAAAAGCAAGGTTAATTCACTGAATTTGACGTTTCAGTGCCTTTTGAATACGATCAAACTATGAAAAGGAG
>JBGAQU010000108.1:0-6137 GCA_044220535.1 Alphaproteobacteria bacterium
CAGGCCCTCACAGGATTCAGCCAGGATTTTATCCAGCCGGCCATTTTGTACCGCCAATACATCATGAAGGCTTTCGCCGCCGGATTCATCGTCTTCTTCCATGGAAATCAGCGCCCCTTGCACGGATCGGCATACGGATCCGGCGCGGTCGCCACCAGAACCCAGCCGCGATAACGGGGTGCCTGGGACGTCACCGCTTCCGGCGCATCGATAGAGGCGGTGACGATGCGCTCGCCTGTCCAGCCGGAGACCAGATCATAAGCCCGCGCTGTTTTTCCGCGAATATAGGCTTCATCGCGAAGCAACGCCCCTTCAGGTGAAACTGAAAGCAACCGCACATGGTCGTCGTCCTTGCCACCCGCCATGCGCCGCGCATTCACCATCAACGTCATCCGCCCGTCCTGCCCGTCCATCAACCCTGCCGCTACAAACGCCGAACCGTCGCGACGGTAAAAACGCTGCCATTGCGGATTGCCCGCCTTGTCGATCATCATCAGCCAGGCAGCCCCCGGCGTGCCGTCCGCCGGGCGTGAATCGCCAAACATCGCAAACCCGCCATCCACTTTCATCACTTTCCGCAGCAACGCGAACCCGCCGCGCGCATAGGTGCGCTGCCAGACGATCGTCCCGTCGGATGTCAGCTTCATCCCCCAGCCTGCGCCGCGCCCGTCATCGGTGCGGATGCGCCCGGCTGCCATAAACCCGTCGCCGTCGGGCACAATATCCATCAGCATATTGCCCGCGCCCGGCTGATAAGTCCGCCGCCACGCCACGCGGCCGCCTTCATTGATACGCACGACTTCACTGAATTCGTCTCGCGGGCTGCGCGTGCTGACGGCATGCAATGCAATAATAAATCCTTTACCATCCGCCATGCGCGCGATCGACGTCGCCTCAACCGCATAACCGGCCCGTTCAAACACCTGTTCGCTTTTGAACGCGCCCGCCTTCGTATAAAACGCCAGCCGCGCCTGTTTCGGGCGGGCATCCGCGCGGCGCAGATCGGACAGCACCGCAACCCCACCCTTCGCCTCCAGCATCTTTACAGGCAGCTCATTACCGCGCAGCCGCGCGGTTTTTTCCATCACCGTCCGCCCGCGGCGGTTCAGCTGCACGAACAGCAATTCCATCGGCTTCCCGGTTTTCAAATCCAGCGTACGCCCGACGCTCAAAATCGTCTTGTCCTCCTGCGGCAGGCTGGAAAAAAACTGCACCGCCCGCTCGGCCCGCGGATAGGTCGCATCCCAAACCGAAGGCGTGCTGAAGCGCGGGCTGGAAAGCCCGCTGATCACCTCGCGGTTATAGGCGCAAGGGTCCTGCATAAATTTGGTTTCGGCAGAAATTGGCAAAGCATATGACAACCCTGCCAGAGCCAGGGCGGATAAAAAGACAGCGGTGCTTCGCCGGAACATAACCATATCTGGAGTCTAGATTTGAAAACGCTTATTGTCCATGGATGGCTTTGGATAACCCTATGAAAATCCTGATCGTTACAGATGCCTGGTACCCGCAGGTGAATGGCGTGGTGCGCACCTATGAGCATCTGACCGAGGAGCTGACGCGCATGGGCCATACGGTGCGTGTGATCGGCCCGCATGAATTCCCCATCCGCTTCAAAATGCCCGGCTACGCCGAAATCGAACTCGCGCTTCTTGCCGGACGGCAAATGGCCCGCATGATCGACGCCTTCAGCCCGGATACAATTCATATCGGCACCGAAGGCCCACTTGGCGCCGCCGCACGCGTTTATTGTCTGAAAAGAAAACTCCCCTTCACCACCTGTTACCACACGCATTTCCCCGATTACGCGGGCAAACGCGCGGCGAAACTGCACGACTGGCTCGAACATCCCGTTCGTACGTTTTTTATCAATCGCTTGCGCTGCTTTCATCAACCGTCTTCTGCGCTGATGGTGGCAACACCAAGCCTTGAAAAAACACTGAAAGACTGGGGCTTCACTGCCCCCATGTACCAATGGGCGCGCGGCGCGCGTATCGAAATTTTCACACCTGAAAAGAAAGATCTTTTTGCTGCAATGAAACGCCCCGTTGCGATTTACGTGGGCCGCGTCGCCATCGAAAAAAACATCGAAGCCTTCCTGTCCATGGACTGGTCCGGATCGAAAGTCGTCACCGGCGACGGCCCTGACCGCGCCATGCTCGAAGCAAAATATCCCAACGCTTTGTTTACAGGAAAAAAAACCGGCGCCGACCTGGCCGCCTGTTACCAATCCGCCGATGTCTTCGTCTTCCCCTCCAAAACCGACACATTCGGCATGGTCCTGATCGAAGCCCTCGCCTGCGGCCTGCCGGTCGCGGCGTATCCAGTGACGGGTCCAAAGGATATTATTACCAAACCGATGCTAGGGACATTGAATGAGGATTTGGCGAAGGCGGGTTTGAAAGCACTACAATCAACCGGCACCAATATGGATCGGCACAGGCATATCCTTACCCGCTATACCTGGCCTGCCATAGCGTCAAAATTTATCGAAATAATAAATGTCTCGAGAGCAAGATTTTGATGGGCAAAGCCCTTTAAGGCACAACTATCCCTATCCGCGTCCTGAACTCAGCCGGCGAAAGACCGCGTGACTCCCGAATATCTTCTTTCGGGCCGGTCCAGACTTCCTCTTTTTCATGATCCATCATCAGGTTTGGCCGGGCTGCAGGCCATATATACGAATAGAAAACAGGGCGCGGACCATTTTCATACGGCACGACAGCTTCATAGCACCCTTGCCGAAGCGCCGCCTGTAACGAAAACATTAATGTCACCGTCTCTGCCATACCGCCAGTATAGCACAGCGGCCATATTTCTCAGTAATAAATATCCCGCATCACATCGGCATACAGCCCGGCAAAGGCCGGAAACTCATGGCTGATGACATAGGTGGGCAAGGGAGCCAGGTAATCCTCGAACCGCCCCTTGGCCAGGAATTCCTGGCGGAAACGGGACCGGTCGAAATAATCGCCCAGTTGGTTGACTATCCCGCCCGCAATATACACGCCGCCCTGCGCGCCCAGCGTCAGCGCCAGGTTACCCGCTACGCAGCCCAGGAAGGCGATCATTTTATCCAGCGTCTCCACGCAGGCATCGCACTTGCCGCTCAGCGCATCCTTGCTGATCTCCTCCGGCGTGCGGTCGGGCAGGTCGTCGCGCCCGTCCAGGATGCGCAAAGCATTATAAATATTCACCAGCCCCTTGCCCGAACATACCCGCTCCGCCGAGACATGGCGGTATTTATACCGCAGCGTACGGAACAGGTCGAACTCCCGCTGTGTCCGCGCGGGCATGGTGACGTGTCCGCCTTCGCCTGGAATCGCCTGGTAATACCGCCCGTCCCATAACAGGCTCGCAACGCCCAGACCAGTGCCGGGGCCAATCACGCCGATCGGCGCCTGGCTAACCGGGCGGCCTTCGCCGATCTGCCGGAAATCCTTCTTGGTCAGATACGGCACGGCCATGGCAATGGCCTTGAAGTCGTTCATCAAGTTAAAACGCGTAAAACCCAGCCTGTCCCGCGTTTTGCTGATGGAAAACGACCAGACATGGTTGGTCATCTCAAACCGGTCGCTCGTCACCGGCCCGGCAATGGCGACGGACGCGCGCTCGGGTTTCGCGGTGCCGGACACCCGGCCCAGGTAATCCTCAAACGCTTCGGCAATACCGGGATAGTCCGCGCATTTCAGGACCATTTCCTTGGAAACCCCGTCCGGCCCAGCCAGCGCGAACCGCGCATTGGTGCCGCCGATATCGGCAATCAGCCCCGTACCCTCTATAACCATATTCAAGCCCTTAATTGAATGGATTGAGCCATATAGCATAGTTTTCAGGGATAGAAAAATTTTTCGGCATGGCTTGGGTGGCTTGACGGAGCGTTAAATCATGATAAATACTGCCGAAAACTCATATTGGAAGGGGAATATCATGACCGGGATTTCAAAACTTGCTTTAAGTCTGGCTTTTCTCAACGCAGTCTATGCAACCGGCGTTGCCGCGGAACAGCCCCAACCGGAACCGCGATATGTAGATCCCCCCCAAATAACAAACGACTTCAGCCCCAGTGTTCCAGTCACTTTTTGTTTTAACGATGGCCAGCATATCGATGGCAGCGTTACGCTTATGACTGAAACAGCGACGATTGACAGAAAACTTATCGCCACCACGGAAAACCATCTGCCATGGGACGATCAGCCTTACAAAACTCAAATCGAACTGTCTAAACAATTGTTCGCTCAAATCAATAAGGTTTTTCAGGGAGATGCCTATAGAGAGAATGGCCTGAATATTGTCAGGATAAACCGACCCTTGGTTGAACCTCAAGACACAGATCAGCTCTATCAATTGGCTGATCAACTGAACGTGGATGTCCGGCCTATCGTCCGGCGGAACGCAGTGGAACAGGAATGGGACGTCTATTCGTCTTTCGTTATTCCTTTCGGCAGTAAAGACTCTGGGTCCGCATGCACTACCCCGTCTCCCTAAGATAAAATCCAGGCAAGCAGGC
Organism: Alphaproteobacteria bacterium; assembly: GCA_044220535.1. Lineage (GTDB taxonomy): Bacteria > Pseudomonadota > Alphaproteobacteria > Micavibrionales > Micavibrionaceae > JBDHTS01. The sequence goes on from JBGAQU010000108.1 coordinate 4,511, forward strand.
CGGAAAATCTGGACATTCCAGCCAGAATTGTGCAAACAAACGGCAGTTTTATCTACGGAGAACACCCATGACCGGCCAAGCCATCGACTTCAACCAATACGACGCCTGGCTGTTCGATATGGATGGCGTGGTCACCGACACGGCGGGCGTCCACGCCACCGCCTGGAAGACCATGTTCGACGAATTTTTAAGCGCGCAGGCGAAGGATTCCGGCCTGCCCTTTAACCCGTTTACCCTTGACGGTGATTACCACACCTATGTCGATGGCAAGCCGCGCTATGACGGCGTCGACGCCTTTCTACGCTCCCGCGGCATCGAACTGCCCTGGGGGTCTGCCGATGACCAGCCGGAAGCCCTGACCGTCTGCGGCCTCGGCAACCGCAAAAACGTGTTGTTCAACCAAGTTCTGGAACGCAATGGCGCCGTGCTGTTTCCCAGCACGAAAACACTGATTGATACGCTGAAAGCCCGCGGCAAGCGTGTCGCCATCGTCACCTCCAGCAAAAACTGCGACACTGTATTGCGCTCGGTCAACATGGACCGCGTGTTCGAGGCGCAGGTGGACGGCGTCATTGCCGCCGACCGCAAAATCCCCGGCAAGCCCAACCCTGACACCTATCTGGAAGCCGCCAAGCTTCTAGGCATTCCCGCTAACAAATCCGTCGTCATTGAAGACGCCGTCTCCGGCGTCCAGGCCGGCCGCGCAGGCAATTTCGGCCTCGTCATCGGCATCGACCGCCATGGCCATGGCGGGTTGAAGGAGAACGGGGCGGATGTTGTGGTGAAGGATCTGAGTCAAATAAGCTTGCACTAATAAGAAAAGTTAATTTTTATGTTAAAAAACTTGACTAAATTATTTTCATAGTGCTATGGTTTGGCACTAGAAATATAGGAGGAAATATGCTTTCACATACAGCTTTAATGGCAACACATTTCAAAGAAGCAGCCGAACAACTCATCATGTTTAACCCAACTTTACATGGGAAATTTTGGGCATCTGTCACTTCACAAGAACAGGATGAAGTTTTGGCAGCGTTAAATGAAACGTCCATGATTTTAGATCGGCTTGCCCCACATGCGCCATTATCAGATGAGGCAAACCGCGCCATTCTGAAAAATGCAGATCATATGGCTGAAAAATCCGCCCGCGTTTTGTCGGATGAACAACTTCGGCAGTTATTGCCCACGCCACTTTTACAGCCAGACCATATTAAAACTCTGGAAGAAAACCATGCGTCTGCACTTGCAGGAATTTGTGCGCGATTGGCTAAAAGCCCTGCCTGATTTCAAATAGAGCAGCAACCTGATGAGCGTGTCTACAGTCATTAAGAGACGCCGTCTCGCCATTCGCTGATCACACTGGCAGTTCGGCCTCATCGGCATTGATCTCAAGGATGTGGCGATATTAAGGAAAATAGGACGGCTGGTGAAGGATTTAGGATAACTTCTCTAGCTTGGTTTCAAAAACCACCTATGCCGGAGCGAAACTGGCAAAAGTTTCAATGACATTACGTTGGAACTGGGTAAGGCCCTCCTTACCGAGAAAAATCTGGGTCTGTTTCTGTATGGCTTCGGGCAGTTTTGTCCGGACAATACCATCCACTTCTTGCTCAGCAGTGACGACGCC
>JBGAQU010000109.1:0-5986 GCA_044220535.1 Alphaproteobacteria bacterium
TGATAATCCGGCCTATGCGGCTTTTGTGCTCTTGGACAGCAATTATAACATTATCAAAAAAGTTGCCAGTGAAGAAAACATTCTAAATAAAAAAGACATAGAAAACTTGTTTGTTTACAGCAGGCCACAGAATGCGCAGTTTGTTTCAAAGCTGGATATGAAGCCATCTTATATGATTTGGGGTTTTCCCATGATTGCCGCCGGCAAGGCGGAAATGTTTATGGTGGTTGCTTATGATATAAATGAAAAGCTAAATTCCTTTAGAAATCAGGAGCAGGATAAGCCTTTATTTTTTGAAATTAAGAATGAAGACGGTTCGGTTTATTCAAGTGGTAAGAAACCTGACTACGCATGGAAGATAGAGCGGGATAGCCAGCTTGATTTCATAGGAAAATCATGGACCTTATACCAGATTATCAGTCCTTCGATGTTTCAGAACAGCAATCTTGTGCTTTTAGTGCTTTTGGCGGGAAGCTGTCTGTCGCTGCTGTTGGCTTATGCCATGTGGCAAAACGGCAAGGTGCTGAGCCTTGCAGAAAATTTACGGTTAAGTGACGAACGATATTCATATGCTCTTGAAAGTTCAAAAGTTGCCTTGTGGGATTGGGATCCTATAGCCGACAGAACGATATGGGGCGGCAATGCCTGGGAAATTCTTGGCGTTGAGTCCAATGAGCGTTTGAACGAAACGCAGAATTTCATACGCCAGCTTATTCCCGCTGAGAATTATCTTTCCTTAACAGCCGGCGCGCAGAAAGCACTTGAGGCAAGAGAGAGTTTTAGCCTTGATTTTCTTTTGACGCGTCCTGACGGGCAAGAGATATGGGTCCAGGCAACGGGACGTGCAGTGGCGTTCAAGGATGGAAAACCCGTTCGCGCCGCGGGGACGCTTATTGATATAACCAGCCGGATGCGGATGGAAAAGGAGGCGGAGCTGTACAGGGTTCGGCTGGAAGCCATCCTCGATAACATCGTCGACGGCCTTGTTACGATCGATGAAAATGGTATCGTGCAAAGTTACAACAAGTCTTGTGAACGCATTTTCGGCTATAGGGCTGAGGAAGTTGTCGGAAATAATGTCAGTATGCTGATGCCGCAAATGCATGCCATGCAGCACAACCAGTATCTTAAAAACTATCTTACGACGGGAAAAGCAAAAATCATAGGCATAGGCCGCGAACTGGAAGGGCGCCGTAAGGACGGGACTATTTTTCCCATGGATTTGTCCGTGGCTTCCGTCCGTGTGGGGCAGCAAAGATTTTTCAGCGGAATTGTAAGGGATATTACGGCTCGCAAGATTGCCGAAGACGAATTGAAGCAATCCAATCAGGAACTCGAAAAATTTGCCTATGTGGCGTCGCATGATTTGAAGGCGCCGCTGCGGAATATAGACAACCTGGCCAAGTGGGTCATCGAGGATATGGAAGGACAAATGCCGGCCGATGCGCAAAAGAAAATGGAGCTTCTGCGCGGCCGCGTTCTTGGTCTTGAGACGTTGCTGGAGGATATCTTATCATATTCCCGCGCGGGAAGAATTACTGAGCCGCCGGTCCCGGTCGAAGTGCAAGATCTTGTGGCCATGATCATTCAGACTCACGTGCCGGATGGATTCTCTGTCAATATTAAAGAAAAATTGCCACGGATCATATCACCGCGCACTCCCCTGGAGCAGGTGTTCAGCAATCTGATCTCCAACGCCGTAAAGCACCATGATCGAAAAGAAGGCGTGATTGAAATTTCAGCGAAACTTAGGGATGAGTTTTATGAGTTTTCTGTAACCGATAACGGCCCCGGCATTCCACCTCAGTTCTACGACCGTGTTTTCCAGATGTTTCAAACTTTGCAATCGCGCGATAAGGTTTCCGGCAGCGGACTTGGCATGTCGATCGTAAAGAAGCTGGTGGAATGGCAGGGGGGCAGAATCTGGATAGAAAGCGCTCCGGCCGGCCGGGGAACGTCCATACATTTCATGTGGCCTGCCGTTGCTCATGCTACGTTAACGTTAAATAAAAATTAATCGGTTTGTCACCAGACTGTAACAAGGCAGCCATTCCGCTGTAACGCGCTCCTGCAACGATAGAAACAGGAGGCCGATAATGGATAAACGCCTGTTATTTTCCGCGCGGGCCAAGCTGTCTTTTACAGGATTTTGTCTGCTTTCCATCATATGCTTTGCCGGGTTTCATTCTTTTTCCAATGAAATGAAAATGCGTGCCCTGTTGCAGGAACGGGATACGCAGCACGCAAAAGACGAATTCATCGCTGAAATTCAGGAAAAACTTTATGATTCTGCGATTTTATACAACCGCGTAGCGTTGGATAAATCGCTTGACGTGCTCCCCTCCCTGCGTGAAAAACTTCAGGATTTGTTGCGTCAGGCCGAGCCGCTGAATCGCATTTCACCGGGGGAAGGCGATGTTTTAAAAGAAAATATAACGTATGCGCTCAGGGAGCTGCTATTAAAGGGTGGACCTAATCTGAAAGGCAGTTTTTCTTTTATCTTCAATGTCAGGAACCATTTCAGCTTAGTGGATAAGAAGATTGATGAAGAATCCGCACGGTTTGGGCAGGATATCGATCTTTTAATCAATAAAAATCCTTATGGATCATTGTCGTTTTTTCTGGCCTGTCTTGCCCTGATTCTTGCGCTGGCGGTCGTATCTGTAACTGAAATATTCATGCCGCTGCAGAAAATTACATCACGTTTGATCAATGCAGGGCAATATACAGGAGATTTGCATGGAGAATTGGTCGAGCAGCCGGGGCATGACGAATTAAGTGAAGCTCAGCAGGCGTTGAACAATCTTTTCCTTCATATAGCGCGTGATTTCAAGTCGATCCGTGAAGCTAATCTTCAGGCCGGACGCAGGTTGGCTGCCATTGAGGCGACGCGTGACGGCATCGGAATTGTAGATTCCGAAGGGAATCTTGTCTATGCAAACCGCGCTCTTCTGACATTGCATGGCATAGAAACAGAAGAGGCGGGGCAACTTTACACGCCGCATGGGCAAAAAATGATCATGGATAGCGTCATGCCTGCTCTTTTTAAAAGCGGATTTTGGCAAGGGGAAACGCCAATCGTACGGCGCAGCGGCGAAATCCGCCAAACTGAAATGTCGCTGACCCTGCTGGAAGACGGCAGCATGGTCGGTACGGCCCGGGATATTACACGCCGGAAAACAGCAGAGCGAGAGAAGGATGAGTTGCAGAAGCTGTTTGCCCAATCCCAGAAAATGGAGGCTATTGGAAGGTTGACGGGAGGGGTGGCGCACGACTTCAATAACCTTTTGACCATTATTAGCGGCAATCTTGAACTTCTTGACGATATTCATGCAGATGATGAATCGAAAGGATATATAGCAGTGGCATCGCGCGCTCTGGCGCGCGGCGCGGAATTGACGCAGCGGCTTCTTAGTTTTTCAAGAAAACAGGTGCTGTCGCCCCGCACGCTGAATATAAACCTATTCCTTCCGGAAGCTGTTACGTTGATAAGCCGCGCCATGGGTGAGGGCGTAGATCTTTTGTTCGATATGCAGGAGGATCTCTGGCTTGCCAATGTAGACCCGGGGCAGCTGGAGAATGCCTTGCTTAACCTGTCGATCAATGCCCGTGACGCAATGGCAGACAGTGGAACGATCACGATCTCTACAGAAAATTCAAGGTTGTCTGGACATGAATCCAAGGGAGAATTTGAGGTAAGGTGCGGCGAATATGTATGCGTCAGCGTTGCCGACACAGGTTGCGGCATGTCACCGGACGTCGTCCAAAAAGCATTTGAGCCTTTTTTTACAACAAAACGCATTGGCAAGGGAACAGGTCTTGGTTTGAGCATGGTCTACGGATTTATAAAGCAATCCAATGGATATATTTTTATAGACAGCGCCGAAGGGCATGGTACGACAATCCGTTTATATTTCCCAAGAGCTTTAGAAAAAATTCAGGAAAATATATCTTCTTCCATTCCTTTTTCAGCCGAGCGTGCTGCTCATGAAACCATCTTGATTGCCGAAGATGAAAGAGACGTACTGGATCTTTCACGCATTATGCTGGCAAAACATGGTTACAATGTAATGACGGCGTCAAATGGGGCGCAGGCTCTGGAAATATTAAAATCCGGGACGCATATCGATCTTCTTATAACAGACATAGTTATGCAGGGCGGCATGAACGGCCGCGATCTGGCAAAAAAGGCGCGTATGCTTCATCCTGGACTTCATGTTTTATTTGTGTCGGGTTATGCAAGCGATTATCTGACTGAAATATCAGTTGTTCCAGGCGCTTCGTTTTTGCCAAAGCCTTACACTCAAAGCAAGATGATTCAGGAAATTCATAGGATTTTGAATGAAGGAAATGCTGGAACGGTGGAGTTAAAATCATGAAAATTCCTACTATACTACTTGTTGACGATAACGCGGATATGCGTGAAACCATAAGAGCTGGCTTGCTAAGGGATGGATATGCCGTCACTACGGCCGCGCGGGCGAGAGATATGATGGATCGATTGAAGGACGGCAAGCCTGACGCTATTTTACTGGATCTTATACTTCCGGACGGAAATGGGCTGGAGCTGATGTCGCATATTCGGGAGTGCACGGATGCGCCTGTTATAGTGATCAGCGGAAAAAACGATATGGTCGATAAGATCGTAGGGTTGGAAATGGGAGCTGACGACTATCTTGGGAAGCCGTTTCAGATGAAAGAACTTTCGGCCCGCATCAAGGCTCAATTGCGCCGGTACCGGGGGCATGATGAGCAAAACGCATCATTCGATAGTTCGGTGGCATCAAAATTGCGAATTGGGCGTTGGATTCTCGATCGTGCGCGCCTTCAGGTTTTCGATGATCAGGGCGCATCCGTGCATCTGACCGTCAAGGAGATACGTTTGCTTGAAGTCTTCATAGCCGCGCCAAATCAGGTTTTAAGCCGTGAACAACTTCTGGACCGCAGCCGTCAGGATGGAGGGAATGTCACAGACCGCGCCATCGATACGCAGATCGTCCGGATACGCAAAAAACTGGGAGCGGGGGCTGATGATTTGATACAGTCTGTCAGGGGCGCGGGCTATATACTCGCGGGCCGGGGTGAAGCCTGCGGCCAGACTGATTTGTAACCGCATTGTCACAATATACTCATCATTGTGCAATTATTTCCGGATACGATAAATATAGGTCAAAAGTTTATATTTAGGCGAATAGGGAGGCTTGCATGCTGGTTATCACTCAGGGCGCCGTACAAGCTTTCGCCAGCGAACTTGATATCTGCGCAAAATTCCCTGAATCCTGGCAATGCCTTATCTTCAGGTTTTCGCAGATTAAGGAGAAACCTGAAAATATGGTTTCTGAACTTCTTGATAAAATAACATCCCTGTTCGGCGATAATGGGGGGCGCGCTTTTGTGTTTGGCAACGGCGATGTTCATGTATTGATAAGATGCGTCACGCATAAGGGATTCAAGAATTTAGTCGAACAATTGTCGGTATTTATGTTTCCTGCATCTGTAGAGGATATGTCGTCCATACATGAAGTCCGACAAGATTTTAAAACATTAAAGAATTGCTTGGTTTCGCGAGAAGAAAAGATTCAGGAAAGGGCCGAAGATACTCAAAGGCCGATTGATTTCAATAAGGAATTTTATATTGAGATGACGCGAACTTTACAAGCGAGGCGCTTAAAGCGCGGCATGCCCGGCATTCTAATCGCCGAGGACGATCCATTTTCCCTGAAGCTTGTCTGCAAGACTCTCGGGCAGAATTATGCGTTGTATACAGCGCATGATGGCCGTTCTGCCCTGGAGTCTTACCTTCTTAATGCGCCGGATATGCTGTTTCTTGATATAGGTCTGCCAGATGTCAGCGGGTTGGATCTTATAGAGAAAATATGCAAGGCGGATCCCATGGCCTATATCGTCATGCTGAGCGGAAACGGATACAAGGATAATGTTGTCAGAGCGATAGAATGCGGCGCCAGAGGTTTCGTCAGCAAGCCAT
>JBGAQU010000009.1:0-46638 GCA_044220535.1 Alphaproteobacteria bacterium
CTATTTAATATTTTGACGAGCACTTTTATCACTGCGACAGATCAACAAAAATTTGGTTTTTTGATAAAACCGAGTCATATAAAACCTACTTCATCATTTCGTTTTGCACAAAAGCTGGGCCGTATTTCTGAGGATCTATGCTTTCAGGATGCAGACCCTTCCATTATAAAATCCACCCTTAATGATTTAGTGAAAGCGATATCAAATGCTTCGTTAGAACCAAGGGGGCCAAAATATTATTTTTTCCCTGGCAATTTTAAAGATGACATTTTTTTTGATAGGTTGAATGTAGGCCAAAGGGCTCCTATACGCCCAACTATTGGAAGTATTGACGCTTACGATATATGCCCCGCTTTACCTTCCCGAAAACCCACGTCAGGTACTGAACTGCATCAATATCATATAGACAACATGACCGCATTTTTGGATGTCGTTCTATACGATAAAAATTTAGCAAGAGACGCAGGATCTCTCTTAAATCAAAAACTATTAGACGATGGTAAAAGAGGATACGAAAGAAGACGAAAAGAATCTTTCGCACCTTTGTATTAATGAATCGAATCGTTATCTTCAGCTATGAAGATAACGACTCATAAATATTAAAAACTACGGCTTATGCCAGCCATAATTTTATAGTCCGTACCAGCATGTGCTTTTTCCAGATTGCTGGCAACCGGGACCCCAAAAGACAATGCCGCCGCCCAGCCTTCACCTGTGGAATACCGTACGCCAGGCGTCAGGAACAATTCATTGCCGCCTGTATTGTCATCGTCCTCCCCATCCTCGCTTTCCTTATCCTGCCATTCTCCGTTCAGGCTTAAAGATATATCGAAAGTCGGGCCGTCACTGTGGCTTTTCTCTTTCGTATCATGATGATGCTCTGCCTCGCCCGATAAACGATAACTGACCCCCACGCTGTAATCCGCGCGGTCGCCGAGATCCGTATCCTGCGAACCTTCCGTCGCCAGCGTGTACAGGAACCCTGTGTTCAGCGATATCAGCCCGAACGACTTGGCCACGGTCAATCCCGCCATCGGGTCAAAGGAACCGGAACCAGGCTGATGCTCGGCTTCCAGCTTCTCGCCGTCATGCGATACATCGGTTTTTCCGGTTGGCATTTTCAGGCCGAGTTGCCCCGCCGCCTGAATGCCGGTGTCCTCATCATTCAGGAATCGCCACAGTCCCATAACGGTCACATCGCCAAGACCGCTGGAATCGCCCAACTCATCCACCGTGTTAGAGGTAACACCGCCGCTGTGGCTGTGATGGCCGGAACGGATATCCGACCTGTAGACATAAGGGATTCGTACTGCAAAACTGATATCGTCCGTCACGCCATAACCGAAACGGAACGATGTGTTCAGAACATAATCGGTGTCATGCGCATGGATATGATGCGCGGCGCGGTCGATCAGCTCCTGATCCGAAAACCCCTTGGACTTGACGAAGCTGCTGGTGATGTCAAGCGCCGCCTGCCCTTTTGGCAAAAGGATGGCCTCCGTCCCGCCGCCCGAGCCATGCGCCATGGCCACAGACGGTAAAACCGAAAACAAAGTGAAAACACAGGCCCGGACAACGCCGCGGCCACGCAGAATACGAGACATAGGAAAAACTCCTGTTAAAACTGTTGAATGAAGATGTAAAGATTCAGACAGTCAGGAGTGGCGGGGCACGTGATTGATAGGCCGCAGGCGTGGAAAAAGACTTTGTTCCGGCTTCATACAGATCGGGCCAGACATAGGCCACGCTGAACAAAGGCGGCAATGAAATGGATTGCGGCGCCAGGGCCGTCATCGCCAGTTTCCGCACCGTACAGAACACGCAATGCTGAGACTGCTGCTTTTCCTTATGATGATCAGGAACCGGCGACTGGTCACCCGCCACGGCGACTTTCATCAGGCCAAACCCGGTGCAAATCTCAATCGTCCGCGTCTTAGACGTGGAAAGCACAGGCGCAACCGCCGGCCCGAAGGCCAGCATCAGCAGCGCCAGAAACACCGGCCATTGATGGAAGTTTAAATTCCGCAATCCATTCCTCTTGATGCCAAGGCTATAAGAGAGGAATGTCGCCGCGTCAAGAGGACTTAAGCATTTACACTTACTGCTTTTATCTCATCAATATAGTTTTTGAAATAAACTAACTGAGTTGCAGAGGTTTTATACGATCTGCTGTTTCTAATGCATTAGCCCTGGAATTTTTTGAATTTGCAAATGCAAGAAGCCTTACTGTTCCTGCTGCAAAAATGGAAGAAAGTAAGATATTTAGAGACGCATGTTCCGGATCTTTCTGTGCCAGATCTACTGCTGCACATCCTAAAGTAAAAACAGTCGCCGCTGTAAATCCTGCAGATGCATTAAAAAATGCGGAAGCAGTATTTCTCAATTGTTGAATATCTGTCATTTTAATCTCCTTCTTCTGATTTCAATTACCAGAATCAATACAAGAGTTTTTATATTATATCAATAAATTAGTATATTAAAAATTACACAATTTCGAAGCATTTTGCCTGCGCGTCTGCGTACGGGCAGCGTTACTTTGGCCTTTTTTGATAAGGTCGTCAAAATCGACCCGCATAACCTGGCGATGATCCGTGACTTTTATATCGAGGAAACGCGTTTGACCGAAAAACCGGCTGACACGCGGAATGCCCAAAACCAGATAATGGCCCGGATCGCATAAAGCGAATTGCACCCGCGTATCATCGCGATTATCCAGCCAGATACGGGGAATCAGCCATTCCGGCTTATCGTTAAATCTTCCGGCAAAAATAGGTTTGGATTGTGCTGAAAGGCTGCCTGCCTTCCATCGCTCCCTGCTTGGCCATGTTTTATCAGTGATTTCAATTTCAACAGCGGCCGGCTGATAAGATTTGGACAAAACGCGGTCCATCAAAGCCAAATGCCTGTTATGCATGCCGCCGTTTGTACTGAGCCGGATTAAAAACTGATTCCATGTTAAAGGCGCTTCGCGATCGGCCATCATCACGACGCTGTCTTTCAGCCGTGTAAAATCGCCACTGCGGATCAATTTAACGACATCTTCAATAGCTGAAACGGCTTTAGGCTGGCAGCTGGCAAGTGTCTGGTCTTTCAGGCGCAGGCGTCCGTTTTCATCACGCTCATAAGGCCCGGCTTCATGATTGAAAAGGTCGCTGTAATCCGGAAGGTTGATATGAATGCGGTAACCGCGGCTTTTATCATAGCGCTTGTTGTCGCTGTCTTCACGCGGTAACGGGCAGCTGTCTTCATGATCCCGTTTTGGGAATGTCGCAAAAAAAGCAGGACGTCCTTTATGCCCGCCGGCAATAACCGGCGCGGCCTTTCTGTGCAGCACTTGCGTATCGCAACAAGGGCATTCCAGATGGTTTTTATGAAGGGCTTGATAATAAGCTGTCTGACCACTTTGCAGAAAATGCCCCTGGGGCCGGACATATTGTACATCCCCGGCATCCGGCTTAAATCTCGCAAATGGCATAAGCAGCGACATACCGATATTTCCCGATCATAAGCAAAGACTGCTTATACAATATCAGGATAAATATGTCAATTAAACCGTCAGTGCCTCATTCACCAGCGCCGCCTGTTCCGCTTGATGGCGTTTCAGCAGACCTGTTGCGGGCGATGCGGCTTCAGGGCGGCCGATATAACGGGGGCGCGCATATTTATGCTTCACCGTCATCGACGCCGCCTCGATCGGTTCATGGATATAACCCCATGCGCCCATATTGCGCGGCTCTTCCTGGCACCAGACAATCTCCGCATTTTTGCACGCAGATAATTCACTGGCCAGCGTTTTCGCGGGGAACGGATACAGCTGTTCAATCCGCATCAGCACAATGTCTTTCAGATTGCGCTTGCGGCGTTCTTCCAGCAAATCGTAATACACCTTGCCCGTGCACAGCACGACGCGACGGACCTTGTCGCCGCTGGCCAGCGTCTCGCGGTCGTCATCCCAAAGCACACGGTGGAAGGTTGAATCGCCGGTGAATTCAGACACAGGCGATACGGCCAGCTTATGACGAAGCAGTGATTTCGGCGTCATGATCACCAGCGGTTTGCGGAAGTCGCGCACCATCTGACGGCGCAGCGCGTGGAAATAATTCGCGGGCGTGGTCAGATTGCAAACCTGCCAGTTATCCTCGCCCGAGGATTGCAGGAAGCGTTCGACGCGGCCTGATGAGTGTTCCGGCCCCTGCCCCTCATACCCATGCGGCAGCAGCATCACAAGGCCCGACATACGCAGCCATTTAGATTCGCCTGAGGATATGAACTGGTCGATCAGCACCTGCGCGCCGTTCACAAAGTCGCCGAACTGCGCTTCCCACAGCACCAGCGTTTTCGGATCGGCCAGCGAATACCCGTATTCAAAACCTAAAACAGCGGCTTCGGACAACGGGCTGTCGATCACTTCGACTGTGCCTTGCGTGTCGGATATGTGATGCAGCGGGACATATTTCTTTTCTGTTTCCTGATCGTACAGAATAGCATGGCGCTGGCTGAACGTGCCGCGCCCGACATCCTGTCCCGACAGGCGGACATTATATCCGTCATCCGCGAGGGACGCATAGGCCAATGACTCTGCCGTGGCCCAGTCGAACCCTTCCTTGCCTTCAAACATCGCGCGCTTGGATTCAAACTGCCGCGCGATTTTCGGGTTGATGTTGAAATCATCCGGAATGTTCGTCAGCGCATGGCCCAGACGTTTGAACTGGTCATTCGTCAGGGATGTTTCGCCGCGCCGTTCATCGCCATGAGCGATTTTCAGGCCGCTCCACGCGCCTTCCAGGAAATCGGCCTTGTTCGGTTTATAGGATTTGGTTGCCTCAAACGCCTGTTCCAGATAATTCTGAAACTCCTCCACCATGCCGTCCGCTTCTTCTTGGCTAAGCGTGCCTTCACCCACCAGCTGCCGCGCATATTGTTCGCGCGTCGTTTCCTGGGTCTTGATCTTGCGATACATCTGCGGCTGGGTGAAAGACGGCTCGTCGCCTTCATTGTGTCCGTAACGGCGATAGCAGAACATATCGATGACGACGTCTTTCTTGAACTGCTGACGGAATTCCGTCGCAATGCGCGCCACATGGACCACCGCTTCCGGATCGTCGCCATTGACGTGGAAAATCGGCGCGGACAGCATCTTCGCCACATCCGTGCAATAAGGTCCGGACCGGCTGTATTTCGGCATCGTCGTGAAACCGATCTGGTTATTGATGACAATATGCATCGTGCCGCCGACGCGATAACCCGGCAATTCCGACATCATCAGTGTTTCCGCGATCAGGCCCTGACCTGCAAACGCCGCGTCACCATGCAAAAGCAACGGCATAACGCTGCTGCGCTCATTGTCGCCACGCTGCGCCTGTTTCGCGCGGGATTTGCCGATGACGACGGGATCAACGGCTTCCAGATGCGACGGGTTGGCGACCAGCGACAGATGGATCGTGTTGCCGTCGAATTCGCGGTCGCTGGAGGTGCCAAGGTGATATTTCACGTCGCCCGAACCCTGCACATCACTGGGGTTGGATGAGTTGCCCTGGAATTCGGAGAACAGTGCGGTGAACGGTTTGCCCATGACATTGGTCAGCACGTTCAGGCGGCCCCTGTGCGCCATGCCGACGATCACTTCCTTCACGCCCAATTGCGCGCCGCGCTTCATCACCTGCTCAATCGCAGGCACCAGCGATTCACCGCCATCAAGGCCAAAGCGTTTCGTGCCCTGATATTTTGTATTGAGAAACCGCTCAAACGTTTCAGCGGCAATCAGGCGCTGTAAAATCGCGCGCTTGCCATTGACGCTGAATTCCGTCTGGTTGCGCGGGCCTTCGATCCGTTCCTGGATCCAGGCCTTCTCGTCCGGGTCTGTCAGATGCAGGAATTCGACGCCGATATGGCCGCAATAGGTCTGGCGCAGAACGTCCAGGATTTCGCGCAACGTCGCCGTTTCCATCCCCAGCATGCCGTTGATGAAAATCGGGCGGTCCATATCGCTGTCGGAAAATCCGTGATGCGACGGATCAAGTTCAGGATGATACGGCGTTTCCTTCAGGCCCAACGGGTCGAGCGTGGAAATCAGATGTCCGCGCGCGCGATAGGCACGGATCAGCATCAGCGCGTTGATGGAATCAAGCGTCGCCTTGCGCACATCCTCATCGCTGCCCGCTTTTTCTTTTTTGGATTTCGGCGCAGCAGGCATTTCGATGACCGGCATGCCGTCGGCATCCGCCGTCTGGCCATAGGTGGTGAACGCTTTGTTGCGGCGCGCGGCGGGCGTCCAGCTGGCGCCGTGGATTTCACGCAGCAGCGACGCCTCGTTATCGTTCAGCCCCTTGAAGAAATCCCGCCAGCTTTCATCCACCTTCAGCGGGTTGGTCAGAAACTGCCCGTACAAATGGCTGATATACTCAGCATTCGCGCTGGACAGGAAAGTTTGCGGGGCCGGGCTGTTTTTTTCTGCGGACATGGCTTCACATCAGGCTTTGCTGGTTATGGACGGGCAATCTCTAACCCTATTATAGGCCGGATTCAAGGCTGGAGCATTGCCGATTCGGGATAGGAATTATGCAATTGATGGATGGTTCAAACTTGGCTTACTTTAGCACAAGCGATGAAATCCGGCACGCTGAAATAATTTAGGCCGCAACGATTTCAGGGCCTTCGCTTAATGCCTGCGCCAGTTGCTCCAGGGCTTTATCTTCCATATTGGATATATTCAGTATGGCTTTCGGGTCATAACGATCACCGCGCAACAAACCGCCGATCCAACCTTTGGCCAGCGACAGGGAATCCATAATGAACTCGGGTTTCTTGCCTCCTTCACGAAATGCTTTCGCGACTTCAATCGCTATATGCATGATCGTGGCGCGATAGGCATCCAGATCGCGGCGGTTCAATCTGGAATCCACGACACGCGACGCAGCCGCCGCATCCTCCAGTACCTTGTCCTGCTTGCCTTCCCAGGTTTGCCAGTCGACCTTCTGCGCCCACAATTCAGACATGACTTCATGCGTAAAAGCGGAGCGGAACATGCCAGAAGCTACTTTTGCAATCGCATTTTCCAGCGCCTTGCGTTCATTAAACGCCGCGCCCGGATTCCCGGTTGTATCTGATTGGCTGATCCATAAACCCGCGCGATACGGGATGGAAACAATCAGCAGGCGTTCTTCAGCGGAAAAATGTTCCAGATAGGCCATGGTTTACTCTTTTAAGATCTTAAGGCAGCCTGCAGTTTTTCAAGCGCTTCCAGCTCGCTGGCGCTGACATTGCCCGGAACGCCTTCATCGGATTTACTGCGGATGCGATGGATCAGCTTGTCAAAAAAACCATCCAGAACATCACCATCCCCGTCAATCATCCCGAATTCGCCATAGGCCAGTGCCACGGATTCGGCCAGATCATATAACATGGAGCGGAATGCCTTTTTGTCACCCTCCGCCGCCTGCGCGTCTACAATTTTAAAAGTAGATTTCAGATCCGGCATCGCATACCCGGGATCCGCCGTCCAGCCTTTCCATTTCGCCTGACGCTTCAGCGCTTCGCTCGCAATATCACGCACAAGCTCAGGCCGGTTTTCATCGCTGCTGAAACTTTTCAGGACGGACAGCATGGCTTTGCGTTCCCGCGCATCGTCCAGATCGCCATCTTCATCATCCATATGGCTGATCCACAGGCCGATTTTCAAAGGCAGTGCGATAATTTTATCAATATCTTCAGGCTTGAAATCAAACAATGACGTCATGATTGGATCAGGCCGCCATGGCTTTCTGGATCGCCTCGCCCAGCGCCGCAGGGCTGTCGGATACCACGAATCCCGCGGATTTCATGGCCTCAACCTTGGCTTCCGCCGTGTCGTTGCCGCCGGAGATGATGGCGCCCGCATGGCCCATGCGTTTGCCCTTCGGCGCGGTCATGCCCGCGATAAAGCCGGCAATCGGTTTTTTCTTCTTCTGCGCCTTGTAGAATTCCGCCGCATCAGCCTCCGCCGTGCCACCGATCTCACCGATCATCAGAATGCCCTTGGTTTAAACATCGGCCAGGAACATTTCCAGGCAATCGATAAAGTTGGTGCCGTTGACCGGGTCGCCGCCAATGCCGATGCAGGTCGTCTGACCGAGGCCCACAGCCGCCGTCTGCGCCACCGCTTCATAGGTCAGCGTGCCGGAACGGGAAACAATCCCGACCTTGCCGCGCATATGGATATGGCCGGGCATAATGCCGATCTTGCATTCGCCGGGTGTAATGACGCCCGGGCAGTTCGGGCCGATCAGGCGGCTTTTCGAACCCTGCAGCGCGCGCTTCACCTTCACTGTCCAGAACCGGAATGCCTTCGGTGATGCAGATGATCAACGGAATCTCCGCATCGATCGCCTCCAGGATCGCATCCTGCGCGAAGGGCGGCGTAAATCACGGTCGCATCACGCAGGTTTTTCCCGCGCGTCACAACCGTATCGAAAATCGGCGTCAGGTAACGCTTCGTCCCGCCTTTACCCGGCGTAACGCCCCCCACCATCTTCGTGCCGTATTTAATGGCTTGTTCAGTATGGAATGTGCCCTGCGAGCCCGTAATGCCCTGGCAGATGACTTTGGTATTCTTATTGATAAGGACGGCCATGGAAAACTCCGGGTGCGGGAAATGACGACAAAAATGACGCTCTCAATTTGTACGCAAGCATTATGAAGAAAGCAACCCGTACAGTGCAGCAACGCTCAGGGATTGACACATTCCATATTTTTGATTTATGTCATCTCCATCAATTAGGGAGACCTACTATGCTTCATAAATTAAGCACTTCTGCTGCCACTGTTCTTTTTGCCTTCGGAATGGCATCGGCGCACGCACAGGAAGAGGCCACCATTCAGGAATTTGTTGATGTTATCACCACGCCTTGCAAAGCTCAGGATCAAGGATTGGATGCTTTTAAAGAATGTGCATTGAATCAGATCCTTGCTGCATTGCCTCATAATCCTGAAACAGGTGCGGATGGCTCGGTAACCCTGCCGATATTTGCCTTATCTTCTGAAACCATCGCAGCCGTAGAACAAGCCTATAATCAGACCTTTCCGCATCCCAAGTAAAGCGTGCAAAGTCGTGCTATTTTATTTTTATCAAATAGCACGACTTTGAAGATTTAGCGCAACATATGCTATAGCAAGCGCGCCCTAAAATTTCAGCAGGTCATCAACGAAATTGATATGGTCCCCAGACGGTTTCCTGGCGAATCTCCTCTACGACACCCTCAACAATCGCCTGCGTGACTGTTTGGTTTAAATGACCGCCAAAGGCGCCCATGGCCGATGACAGCCACCATGGAACATCCTGCCTGTCATTCACCAGGACGATATCGTCGCCGAATTTGGCGTGTAATACCGGCAGCATTTCGCCAATGCCATCCGTCAAACCAAGCGCTTTCGCCTCTTCACCCAGCCAGGCATCGCCACTGAAAATATTTGCCTGGGCATCTGGGTCTGTAGGAAGTTTCCCGTTACGGCATTCCTTGATCCAATCTTTGAACAGTGTATGCATCTGGCCAAGTCGCCCTTTCATCCATTCAACATCTGCGGGATTTTCCGGCTTTAACGGATCCAGCCGGCGTTTATGATTACCGGCTGTATAGGTTCGTGATTCAACACCCAGTGTTTTAGCAAGTCCGGCATATCCCATGCTTTCCGCGACAACGCCGATCGACCCCACCGTCGAAGTCTTGGCAGTGTAGATTTCATCGGCTGAGCATGCAATCCAGTAACCGCCCGAAGCTGCAATATCCTGCACAAAGGCATAAACAGGGATGTTTTTTTCCTTTGAACGGCGCTGGATAAGATTGGCGATCAATTCACTTTGGGTGGGGGAACCTCCGGGAGAATTAACGTCCAGCGCAACGGCCACTGTTCCGGCCCTGTTAAAGGCGGCATCGATCTTGCGGGACAGGCTGTCAATACTCAGGGTATTCCCTCCACCAGAGAACAAGCTGCCTCCCCCGCCAGACGCGATGACTCCTTTCATATCAATGACGGAGACAATCTTGCCTGAAACAGGCGCTTTATCGTCATTGCCGGTAAAAACCATATGGCCAATGGCGCCCGCAGCCATGAGTGCAACGCCCGTGAAAATATTTCTCAGTCGAGAGCGGCTTTTTACGATTGTTACGGGTATGGGTTCCTGCTGCTGCGCCTGATCACTCATTATGTCCTCCATGTTCATATTAGGTCCTAAGGAAATAGATAATTGAAGTCAAGAAAGTAAACAAATTTGCATCTTATTGTAAAATTATGCTATTTTATTTTACAGAATAAATATCATGGTGATATGCAGTGAGCGTTTTATCTTATTTAAACAAAGAGTTATCAACACCTCTTACCGGAAGGATGGTGGGAGCCTGGCTATTGGCAGCCATGACCGGGTTTGCCGGAGCGGCCGGGGTGACCAAATACCAGGAAATCCATAACGAAAATATAGCGTCTGCAGATGTATCTGCACCCTCAAAAACAACCCATGTCTTTGTGCCGCCTTTGCCAGTTGAAAAACCAATAATGCCTGCCTTGAGCGCCTTGAAACTGGCCGCTGAAAAAACCCCGCTTCCCTTTAAATTCATGAAGCGCCTGGCCGAAGCCGAAAGCACCATGAATCCGAAAGCAAAAGCAAAAACAAGCAGCGCTTGCGGTCTTACCCAACTAACACCGGATGTAATCTATCCCTATCTTTTCAAACATGGAGCAAGACACGGTTTTCAGGAAGCAGCTTTGATTGAGCGTACGCGTTTTAAAAGCGAGGACGGTGTCATCACGCTTAAATACGGATTGCACGATGAAAATGATAAGGCCATCATCGACTCATCCTGCCAAAAACCTGATTTTTCAGCCATTATCGGTGCTGAATATATGTGGGACATTGTCGTCTATTTGCAAAATGATCTGCATAAAGATCGCCTGCCTGCGGATGAAGCCTATGCAGGTTTTGTTTTTGGCAAAATTGGATCAGCGCCATTGATCGAAGCATTCAATAATCCTCGCGAACAGCATCATCCCGCAAAAGATCTGGTGTCAGCCCGTACCGTCAAAGCCAATCTCCGTTTCTTTTTCAAGGATCCCGAAAACAGGCGATACCCTAGAAGCGTTGCGGAGCTTAATGATATTTTGGAAGGAAAAATGGGTACGGAGGAATTACCGCACATCAAGCCCAGAAGCGATTATTCTTTCCAGGTGGCAAGTACACAACCCTGATCAGGGCTTCGGCATAGCGGCCTTCTGTTGCATCCGCGTCATCACAGCCGTCATCACCTGTTGCTGGATGAACGGCATGACATCCGCCATATAGGCCGGCATTTTCTTCAGCACCGACTGGCCCGTGGGCGAATTGTAGAATTTGCCCAGTTCCACCAGTTCCTGCTCTGTGAAATGCTTGGCCAGGCCTTCCAATACCGCTTTGTCCATCTTGTCGAAATCGAAACTGGATTTCATGGAATCGACGTCCGTCTGGCTCAACCCCACTTGCGGGTTCTTTACCATTTCATTCAGCATATCACCCACCATCTGGCGGCTGGACATGGTCTGGGCATAGGCCTTTGCGGCCTCAAGCCGTTGCGCATAACCGGGATCGGTTTGCGCCATCGCGCCCTGGCTGACAACAGCAATGAGCGACACAGCGGCGAGCAGCCTGATTGTTTTGAACATTACGCGGCCTTTGACGCCTTTTTGGTTGCCTCAACCACTTTCTTCGCGGCATCGGCCAGGTTATCGGCGGGGATAATAGCCAAACCGGATTTCGCCAGGATCTCCTTGCCTTCCTTAACATTCGTGCCTTCCAGGCGCACGACCAGCGGCACGGTCAGCGACAATTCCTTCGCGGCGGCAATAATACCTTCGGCGATAATGTCGCATTTCATGATGCCGCCGAAGATATTGACCAGCACGCCTTTGACCTTTGGGTCGGCCAGGATGATTTTGAATGCCGCCGTCACGCGCGCTTTGTCTGCGCCGCCGCCCACATCCAGGAAGTTGGCGGGTTCGCCGCCATACAGTTTGATGATATCCATCGTGGCCATGGCCAGGCCCGCGCCGTTGACCATACAACCGATGTTCCCGTCGAGCGCGACATAGGACAGTTCGTGGTCCTTCGCTTCCTGTTCCTTCGGATCTTCCTCTGCCAGGTCGCGCATGGCAACCACATTGTCATGGCGGTACAGCGCGTTGTCGTCAAAATTCATCTTGGCATCCAACGCGATCACCTGCCCCGCCTTCGTCACCACCATCGGGTTGATTTCGAGCAGCGACGCGTCGAGATCAATGAAGGCTTTATAAATGGATTGCAGGAATTTAAGCGCCGATTTCTGCGAGTCGCCGGACAGGCCCAGCGAGAACGCCAGCTTGCGCGCATGGAACGGCTGCATGCCTGTCGCGGGATCGATGGATACGTGAAAGATTTTCTCCGGCGTCTTATGCGCCACTTCCTCAATATCCATCCCGCCTTCGGTGGAGGCCATGAATGTCACGCGGCTTGTCGCGCGGTCCAGGACCACGGACAGGTATAATTCACGCGCGATATCGGCGCCTTCCTCGATATACAAACGGCTGACCTTCTGACCGGCCGGTCCCGTCTGGTGTGTGATCAGCTGCATGCCTAGCATGCGCTGCGCTTCCGCTTTTACCTGTTCAATGGATTTGACAACCTTGACGCCGCCGCCCTTGCCGCGTCCGCCCGCGTGAATCTGCGATTTGACCACCCAGACCGATCCGCCTAGCTTCTCCGCCCCGGCAACCGCCTCATCCACCGACATGGCCGGATAGCCTGTAGGAACCGCCACGCCATATTGACGCAGCAACTGTTTCGCCTGGTATTCATGGATGTTCATCTGGATTACGCTCCGTTGGATTTTTGCCGTCATCCCGGCGAAAGGCCGGGATGCGTTTAAACTTAAGCCGCTTTCACCTTGTCCAGGCTGGCCACCATCTCACGCACGGCGGCAACCGATTTGTCGAACATCGCCTGTTCTTCCTTGTTCAGTTGGATCTCGACGATTTTTTCAACCCCGCCCGCACCAATCACAACCGGTACGCCGATATACAGGCCCTTGATGCCATACTGGCCATCCAGTTTCGCCGCACAGGGAAGAACGCGCTTCTTATCGCGCAGATAGCTTTCCGCCATCGCAATAGCGCTGGACGCCGGCGCGTAAAAGGCCGAGCCGGTTTTCAGCAAATTCACGATCTCCGCTCCGCCATCGCGCGTGCGCTGGACAATCGCGTCGATTTTCGCCTGCGTGGACCAGCCCATCTTGATCAGGTCGGGCAACGGGATACCCGCAACGGCTGAATAGCGCACCAGCGGCACCATCGTGTCACCATGGCCTCCGAGGACAAACGCATTCACGTCTTCCACCGAAACCTTGAATTCATCAGCCAGGAAATAACGGAACCGTGCCGAATCCAGCACGCCCGCCATGCCGACAACCATATTGGCGGGCAGGCCCGATGCGCGCTGCATCACCTCCACCATCACGTCCAGCGGGTTGGTAATGACGATAACGAACGCCTTCGGCGCATATTTCTTGATGTTCTCGCCAACAGAATTGATGACGCCCGTGTTGATGCCAATCAAATCGTCCCGGCTCATCCCCGGCTTGCGCGGCACGCCGGCGGTCACGATCACGACATCCGCGCCCTTGATCACTTCGTAGCCATTGGAGCCTTCGATCTTCGCGTCAAACCCTTCGACCGGCGCGGCTTCCGCGATATCCAGCCCCTTGCCCTGCGGCACGCCTTCCGCCACGTCCACCAGCGCGATATCGCCCAGTTCCTTCATGCCCGAAAGAAGCGCCAGCGTTCCGCCGATCTGCCCCGCGCCGATCAGTGCGATTTTATTGCGTGCCATGATGATGAATCCCGTCTTTTATGAAATGAATCGAACCGGGATGCAGTGTAGCATTTTGGAATGACTGTGCAAGTGCGATAGGTACATGTTGATTTGCTATCTGATCTGACAGAGCAATATATTCTGTCAACTCAACCTGCTTTTTTCTTCAGCCCCAGAAACTCCAGCTGCCACTCCATATCCTTGACGCTCAAAGGAAAATCCGTGCCGCCTTTGGGATAAAGGAGTTCCGCAGGCTGCACCTGCCCTAGCGTTTGTTGCATCTGCAGGGCAAAGCGCATGGACAGGCCCGCCCGCCAGCACAGCGCCACGATTGGCTTCGGCGCTTTCAGGTCGAACACGCGGCGAATGCTGTCCGCATCCGTGCCGATCCTTAAAGCGATGGCGGAATACACGAAATCCGTGTCGCGCATGGCCAACGCGTCGGAGATTTTATCTTCATCCAGTTCGCCCTCCTTCGCCTCGCGCTTCACACGCTTTGAGGAAGACTCCCCTTCATGCTCAGCCTGCTCCGCCGCGAAGTCGAGGCGGCGTTTGAACACGGCGGCGACCTCCTCGGTGGTTTCCTTGTCGAAATCCTTGCGGGCCAGCAGGATATCGCGCACCGCGTCGTCGGCGAATTCGGCCAGCGCCTTGACCATAGCAGCAGGCAATTTCTTATGGCTCGCAATCGGTGTCTGCCATTCCGGATGGGTACGGGCCTTGTCGATGATCAGCTGCAGCGCGTTCTCCGCAATCTCCGCCCCTTCATTGCCAAGCAGGATGGTGTTCGCAGGAAGATCATAGGTGGACACCACCGCCTGCGAAACCGCCGCCGCCAACTTCGATCGCCCTGCAATCGCGGAAATCGCCCAGTCCGCCGGATGCTTGCCGAGAATATCGATCAGGTCTTCATCTGAAAGCGCTGCGCAGAAACGCAAAATCGGTTCCGATACCTGGCGTTCTATATCCCGCGCCAGTTGCCCCACCACCTTCGGCGGCGCATGCGCGTGGTCGCGCAATGTGCTGGATAATGCCAGGCGGATTTTCAGCATTTCATCCAGCGCCAGCGTGCCCAAAGCCTGCACCGCATAGGCATAAAGCTGGCTTTGTTGGTCGTTCGAAAGTTCAGGCAGCAGCGTCACCAGCCGGTCCGCCAGCGCCAGCCGGACATCGATATCCTTGTCCGTCGACAGAACCTTGGTCGCCTGCAACGGCATGTTCTTGTTTTTGGCGACAGCCAACCGCACCTTCGCGTCCGGATCATGCTCCGCCAGATAATACAGAATATCCTTGTTGGTCGCCCCGCTGCGCGCCAGGCTCTGCCGCTGCTTCAGCGTGCCATGCTGCGCTAGCGCCGTCTCCCGCGCCCGCCTTTCGGCGTCGGTCTCTTTTTTACCCAGGAATTTTTGCAGGATGCCAAGCATAGTACAGGGTACCAAGGGCTTGAGACAATGGAAAGGCGCTTTATCATCTTCCCCCTCCCTTCAGGGAGAGGGGAAGACAAGCTAGATACTTCTCACCCTGCATCTCAATTAACCGACTGACAGTCCGTTGAAACTCAAACCCATGGTCTTGCCCCAGATACAACTGGTCAGCAGGAGCATCCGCCGTCATCACCAGGCGGATATGGTTGTCGTACAGCACATCAATCAGGGTCATCAGCCGCTTCGCCTCATTGCGGCGGTCGTAATTCAGGCGCGGCACGCCGTCCAGAAATACGGTGTGGTATTTTTCCGCGATGGCTAAATAATCCGCCGCGCCCGCCGGACGTTCACACAATTGCGCGAAGCTGAACCGCGCTACACCTGCCGCTGCCTGCGCCACCTGAATCTCACGCCCCTGCGCATGCAGCACATCCGCCTGCGCCACAGCACCCAAAGTCAATTTTTCAAATAAATTCGATGCTTTGACACGACTGGCTTCGTTCATGGGTGAAAAATAAACGCCCGTCTCCGCCATCGCTTTCATGCGGTAATCGGTCGGCCCGTCCACCTGCACGATCTCCATCCGGTCGCGCACCAGATCGATAAACGGCAGGAACCGGTCGCGCTGCAACCCGTCTTCATACAATCTGTGCGGCTGCCAGTTCGATGTCATGACGATCGCAAGGCCATGGTCGAACAGAAACGTGAACAGGCGGCTTAAGATCATGGCATCCGCCACGTTGGTAACGTGAAATTCATCGAAACAAAGAACGCGCACATCTTTCGCGATCTGTTTCGCGATGTCCTGCAGGGCGTGATCGGCGCGATTCTCAAGCCGGGCACGATTCAGTTCTTCATGAATATCCAGCATAAAGGCATGAAAATGCACGCGCCGCTTCGGCACCGCCACGGCTGCAAAAAACAAATCCATCAGCATGGATTTTCCGCGCCCGACACCGCCATATAAATAAACGCCGCGGATCGTATCCGCCTTGCGCCCGAAACCAAGAAACCCCTTACGGCGCGGCGCGGCCAGATTATGATACAGCCTGTCCAGCGCAACCATGCCTTCGCGCTGATACGCATCCGGCGTCAACGCGCCTGACGCGACAGTCTCATCGAAAATCTCAAGCGGACTTTGCGGCACGTTTTTCGGCAAAGCGGACGGAGAGGATGGAAAGCTCATACAGCACCAGAAGCGGAAAGGCGAGCGCACATTGACTAAAGACGTCAGGCGGCGTCATGACAGCCGCCACAGAGAATATGATCACGATGGCGTATTTGCGCTTGGAGGACAAGGTCTTTGCACTGATCAACCCCGCCCGGCCCAATAACGTCAGCAGCACCGGCATCTGGTAACAAATCCCGAACGCGAAAATCAGCGACATGACAAGGTCGAGATATTCCCCGACTTTCGCCTCAAGCTGAATCGGCAAAACCGTTTCCGCGCCTGTACTCTGAAACCCTAAGAAAAATTTCCATGCCGTTGGCATTACAAGATAATAGACGGTTGCGGCGCCTGCCAAAAACAGGACTGGCGTTGCAAACAAAAACGGCAGGAACGCGCCACGTTCGCTTCTATAAAGCCCTGGCGCCACGAATTTCCACAGCTGCATCGCCAAAATTGGAAACGATATGAAGGCACCCGCGAACAATGCAATTTTAATGTAAGTAAAAAACGCTTCCGTCAGGCCGGTATAAATCAGCCTTTGCGTGCTGCCTGGCCCCATCGCATGCGCCAGCGGCTCGATCAGGAAACCGAAAATCGCCTCGACATGGAAGTAACAGAAGATGGATGCCGCGCCCAGCGCCAGAAACGACCACATTAACCGCTTGCGCAATTCCGCGATATGCTCGATGAGCGGGCGATGTGTGTTATCGATAGGGTCGGACGCTTCGGTCACGCTTCCCCCTTTTTATCGTCAGACTGAAGGGACGGCAGGCTGGCGACATAGGATTCATCCTCCGCCTCTTCATCGAACGCTTCCGTGCCGGATTTCAAATTTTTATGCAGATCGTGCAATTCGCTTTCGCGCATAAAGTCTTCAAACTGCCGCGACAGCGCGAATTTCATGTATTGCAGGCGGCGTACGCCCTGACCCAGGCTGCGCATCACCTGCGGCAATTCCTTTGGTCCGATGGCCACGACAGCCACCACACCGATCAACAGGAGTTCCGACCAGCCGATATCGAACATGGCAAAGCCTTATACGTCGATATGGTCTTCTTTTTTGGGAAGGGCTTTTTTATCGTCTTCGTCTTTAAGCCCGTGCTTGAAGCTTTTGATTCCCTTGGCAAGATCTTCCATCACCTTTGGGAAACGGTTCGCCCCGAAAAGCACGAAGACCAGCAACAGGATAACAAGAATATGGGGAAAGCTCAGGCCCATGCGGCAGTCTCCTCGGGTTGATCTTCGGCAATGGTTTCGGACAGCTCATCCTCAACCTCGTCCTCTTCATACGCCTGTTCATCGGAGGAGGCAATCTCCGTCTCCTCAAACAGATCACGCGTGCCCGGAATGGCGTCGATGGCCGGGCGGCGGTCCAGCAGGCCGGAGACTTTCATCTCATCCAGCCCCGGCAGATCGGTCAGCGCCTCCAGCCCAAACTGGTCCAGGAAAGACGTCGTCGTCACCCAGGTCAGCGGCCGCCCCGGCGCTTCGCGCCTGCGGCCCGGCTTCACCCAGCTGCATTCCATCAGCACATCAATCGTGCCCTTGCTGGTCGCGACGCCCCGGATATTCTCAATCTCCGCCCGCGTCACCGGCTGGTGATAGGCAATAATGGACAATGTCTCCATTGCGGCACGAGACAGTTTGCGCTGCACTTCCTTTTCCATCTGCAACGCATCGGCCAGGTCGGCCGCCGTACGGAATGCCCAGCTGCCATCCAGCTCCACCAGAACGACACCGCGATCCGCATATTCAGCCTGCAGCGCCATCAGCAACCCGCCGACATCGGCATTGTCTGGCATGCGCTCGCGGATCGCCTGCGTCGACAACGGCTCAGCCGTCGCGAACAAAATAGCTTCCAGCAGACGAAGGCCGGGATTTCGTGATAATTGCTCTTGTTCTTCTGACATGCGTTCTTCTGCCATGCTTTATCCTAGTTCGGAACTGGTTTCAGATTTTTTACGAGCCATAATACAAGATCGTCATCAAGCTTAACCAAGCTTCCAGGTTTGGCTATTTCAGAAGAAGAACCAGCAGTAATACCATTACCGTCTGGCACGTATCCAAGCTTGTAATACAGTTGCTGTGCTGGGCCGTAATCTTTATACAAGCCTACTCCTAGTCCAATTTTATCATGGCCGGTTTGCAATGCTTTATCTTCAAACTCTTTTATTATTTGTGTAGCAATGCCTTTGCCTCTCCAATTTTCGGAAACGACGACATCGCTAATTTCTGGAATATTTGAAGCATTAAAAAATGCATATTTGGGAGAAAAGATTAGAGAGCCGTAACCTACAGGCTTGCCGTCGCTAACAGCTATATAAACAAAACGCTTTCCTTGTCGATGCTCTTCAAGATAATTTTTCCACTTATCTTCATCTCCATGCCAAGCCATCCCTCCCGCAGTTTCAGAAATGGATTTTACATGAGACTCGTTCAAAGCTTCAAAACCAACTTTTTTAAATGCAGTCATTATACATCACCCATCGCCCGTAAATAGATCGGCCTGAATAGCCCGTCCTGCTTGATCTCGATCTTGCCCTGCTTCGCCAGCTCAAGCCCTGCCGTCAGCATAGAAGCGAGGGACGAACGTATATAAAGTCTATCCTTGCTGCTGTCAGGCAGGAAGCTATGCAACGTTGTCCACACGCTGAACGGCCCCTTGCGCGGCAACTTGCCCAGCATTTTGGTCAGGCGTTCCATCGCCGTATCCAGACTCATTAAATGGAACACCGGCAATTCGTAATTGCTGTCGTTCCTGCGCTTGTCGATATCGCCATAGGCGCGCAGCAGTTCGATCAGCGACGCATCAAAAATCGTATGCGTTTTTGTCTTTAAGCCTTCCGGCATGCCGCGTGGAAAAATGCCCTGCCCCAGCTGCGGCAGGCCGAACAGGTTTTCCGACGCCAGACGAATGGCTTCCAGACGGCGCAGCTGGAATTGCAGCGCTTCGGCAATCGTTGCGGCATCCGGCTCCTCATCATTCTCCTGCCTGGGCAGCAGCAAACGGGATTTCAGATAGGCGAGCCACGCCGCCATCACCAGATATTCCGCCGCCAGCTCCAGCTGCAATTCCTTGGCGCGGTCGACGAAGTCCAGATATTGCCGCGCCAGCTGCAGGATGGAGATTTTGGACAGGTCGACCTTCTGGTCCCGCGCCATGGTCAGCAGGACGTCGATCGGCCCCTCGAACCCGTCAATGTTCAGAAGCAATGAATCCGCATCGTGCTCGCCTTCCGGCACGGCACGTGGTGGATCTTCCTGAAATTCGGCGGCTGCCTGCATCTCTCTATACGTCCATAAACCAGGAAACTGAGCGGTTATAGCGCGTTACGGCCTCTTTTGTCATCTTTTGCGCGCGTTTCACGACGCTTTCCATTTCGTCCATTTTGCCGTTGCAATGCAGGGCCACATCGCACCCGGCCCGCAACACCTGCTGCGCCCGCTGACCCGCATCGCCAATGACCGATAAAGCACCCATACAGATATCATCGCTAAGAAGCAAGCCATTGAATTTCAATGTTTTTCTTATCACATCATGAATCACCTTCCGGGAACACGACGCCGGAAAGGACTCATCGATCTTGTCATAGACGATATGCGCGACCATACCCCACAACGCCTGGGCAAAGGCCTGATGAAGCACAAAATCGAACGGCTTGAAATCATCCTGTAATTGATCCAGGGTCGCGGGAACGACCGGCAGGTCATAATGGCTGTCCGAGACCGCCCGCCCCTGCCCCGGCAGATGCTTGATCACCGGCACGATACCGCTGGCATATAAAGCCTCGCACGCCTTCGCGCCCAGCTGCCCCGCAATATCCGGATCGGAACTATAGGCACGGTCGCCGATAGCCTGATGCGTATCCTGATGCAGGATATCCAGCACAGGCAGGCAATTCACATTAATCCCAATATCCGTGAGTTCCCGGCTGACAACATCAAGGCTGGATTTCAGATCTGAAGCCGATTGCTGCGGATTGTTCAGCCAATGATCGCCATAGGTTTTCGCCGCCGGCATCTCCGACCAGTGCGGCGGCTTCAGGCGGCGGACCCGCCCGCCTTCCTGATCGATCAGAACCGGTACCTCACGCCCGAGTGTTTTTTTAAGATCATCCGTAAGCGCCTTGACCTGCGCCGGATCCTGGCAGTTACGCGCAAACAGAATAAAACCGAGCGGATTGGATTCCTTGAAAAAATCACGCTCCGCTTTTTCAAGCACCGTTCCGGCGATGCCGAAAATCACAGGCAGAGGCGGATGCTTCTCATCAATCAGGGACAACAAGGCAGGACCCCGGTTTCTTCGCGGCAATCGCCTTGCACAAGGATTTCGCTTTGCCTTCGCTGAACGGTCCGGCCTGGAGGCGATAGAGTGTCTTGCCGTTCACGCTCGCGCTTTTCACGCGGTAATCGTTCTGGGTTTTCAACTGCTCGGGAAAATCTTTCTGCAGTTTTTTCCAGGCGGACGCGGCCGCGGATTGCTCCTTGATCGCCGCCAGCTGGATAAAGCGCTGGTCACCGTTCGCCGTTTTTGGCTGCTCGCCCGATGCAGGCTCAACCGCACTAACCTTCGCATCGTCCGTTTTTGCGATTTCTTTTGGCGCGGAAATTTCAGGCTTCGTTTCAACGGATTGCGGTTTTACAGGAGTCGCTGCCGCTTCTTTCCTGATCTGGTCGATCACGCCAATGCCTGAAGATTCGGTTTTTTGCACCGGAGCAGGCTCCGACAAATCCGTGCTCTCCTGCACGGGCTGGCGTGCCTGCTGATTTTTCGCATCGTCTTTCAGCCCGGCAAACACCTGGTTGCGATCTACCGGCTGTTCGGCGGCGGGCAGCAGGTTCTCAACCTTGCCGCCATCCTCCCCGCGCATGGAACTGAACACGGTGCTTTCACGATACGGGATATCCATTCCGCCTTCACTGTCCGGCGCGACCTTCACAGGCCCCGCATCCGCGCGTATCAGCGGCACAGGGCCACCCTCCGGCGCATTGGACCGCGGATAACTGACCCAGACCACTGTAATCAGCAACAGCGCCAGGACCCCGACCGTCACCAGCGCGAAAATCGGACTGCGCGCCCTTAACCGCCCTTCCGGATCAAGGATATCCGCCACGCGGGAAAAAATCCCGGGTTCATCCTGATTATCAAAGTCATCGAATCGTTGCATGGGATAATTCTATGAAAAAACCACCGCTTCGGGCAACCCCTATAAGGTGGTTTACGCACAGCAATATGCAATCACCGCATATCGTATAGATCAAACAGCCGCTCATGCTCCTTGATCGCGTAACGATCCGTCATGCCCGCGATGTAATCCGCGACCACCCGCGCATGCGCGACCGGATCGGCCAGCCCGCCCGCTTTTTCAATGCGGCGCTGCCATTCTTCGGGCAGCAGCAGGTATTGCTCCGTAAAGCCGTCATATAAATCCCGCACGATGCGGCTGACCTTGTTCCGCATGCGCATCACCTGGTGATGGCGGAGATGAAATAATGGTCGGACAGGCCGGGATAGGCCGCGCGTTTTTCTTTCATGATGCGGTCGAGCATCGGG
Organism: Alphaproteobacteria bacterium; assembly: GCA_044220535.1. Taxonomy (GTDB): domain Bacteria; phylum Pseudomonadota; class Alphaproteobacteria; order Micavibrionales; family Micavibrionaceae; genus JBDHTS01. The sequence goes on from JBGAQU010000009.1 coordinate 21,993, forward strand.
ACGTCTTCAAGGTCTTTCAGCGTGAACAGACCTGCGCGCAGCCCGTCTTCCACATCATGATTGTTATAGGCGATATCGTCGGACAACGCCGCCGCCTGTGCCTCCACCGACGCAAACGTATCAAGCCGTAGATCCGTTTGTTTCTGAACTGCTGCCAGCGTCACAGGCAAAGTCTTTTTCGTCACCGGCCCGTTATGCTTGACGATCCCCTCCAGCGTTTCCCAAGTCATGTTCAGACCGGGCCAGCCGGGATATTTCCGCTCCAGCATTGTGACGACGCGCAAGGACTGGTCATTATGATCGAACCCGCCAACATCCTTCATGCATTCGACCAGCACATCCTCGCCGACATGCGCGAACGGCGTGTGCCCCAGGTCATGCGCCAGCGCCACCGTCTCCGCCAGGTCCTCATTCACCATCAGCGCCCGCGCCAGAGTCCGCGCGATCTGCGCCACCTCCAGCGTATGCGACAGCCGCGTCCGGAAATGGTCGCCTTCGTGATAAACGAAAACCTGGGTTTTATATTTCAACCGGCGAAACGCGCTGGAATGAACGATCCGGTCCCGGTCGCGCTGAAACGGCGTTCGATACCGGCTGTCCGGCTCTTCATACAGCCGCCCCTTGCTCTGATCCGGCCGGCAGGCATAGGCGGCCAGCGGGAGGGCGCAATAGTTATAGGCAGGCGTATCGGATATGGCTGATTTCATGATTTATATTAACGTGATAATTGGTTATCGGCAATCGAGAAGGATAATACACTAATCTTGACATGGGATTATATACGGCTAGTCTGCAAAAAGGGGGCTAATAATGCTTAAAGAATTTAATAAAAAAACTTTTTATGGCCGCTTTCAGATCCATGATCATACCTGGGTGCATAATACACTTGGACCACGCGCAGGAGTAAAATTAGTGGATATTTCACTTCCCTGCACTAATCCAGATACTGGTTACAGAGAACCTATCAATAATATCGTCCTTGACGCTCCAGTCATTATACCTTTCAATCCTTATCAGGACAAAGAAGATAGCGATCTTTTTGCCCTTTATCTGGCACAAAATCTTTTAGACATGATTACCGAATGTACGGCAGGAGAAATGGAACGTATCCTGCATGAATGCCATCTTAAAAATTTACCAAATAAATCATTTCTTGAATGCGTGAAGGAAGCTGTGGATTTTCTGCCGCGCACATATCTGCTGGATTCTATTGCAGAAGACATTCAGTCAATCAACATGATGTTAGAGGAAAAGCATAAAAACCGCATTTCATATAAAAATGATCGCCAGATTGTCGACATGTTTCAAAAGCTTGTAAAACATGATTTAAGCATACCGCCTAATCAGGAAGCGTCAAAACAAGTGGAGTTTATAAAATATCACAGACTCCCCATCTTAACAGAAATGATTTCTACAATCCGTTATTTTCTGGATCAGGATGATGTCGCATCTGGCAGAACACTTAAAAGATCAGAAACGCCTGATTGGTGGTATAACCTCGAAGATTACAGGGAACGACTTAGGCAGCAAAACGATAAGGGTCCCGAAAACCCTTCACTGAACTGAATTTTCTTTAAAAATCTATTGCGAGAGCATAGTTTTGCCCATATTCATCATCGGCCTTTCAATGAACGTATAAGTCAAACCGGCCAAAACCGTAACAATAACAGAAACGACAGGCATCAATGCATCAAACGCCAATTCAGAATGCGTTTCGGCGAAGTGAGAGAAAACCAGAGTAAACAAGGTAAAAAGAATCGGCGTATGCAGCAAATAGATGCTGAAACTGATCTCCCCCAGCCATTCCGATCCCTTTAATTTCAAAATCCCGAACATCGAATTGCCGAGCGCCACCGGAATAAAAAACACCGACAACAACACCGCCTGCACAAAGCCATAGGCCGTATTGAAACATGCAATGGTTATCGCCACAGCAAGAATTGCAGCCAACGTCACCGGCACGGATTCGATATGGCGCAACCATGCCGGATTACGATGACGCAGCTTGGCCGCGATACCGCCCATCATAAAAAACACAAAAAACAGGCTGCTGAAACCGAACGCATTTTGCGGATAAATCGCCCCGGCTATTACAACGACCATTAAAATGCCGCTTGTAATCGACCACCGCAGCAGCACCGCTATCAACGGCAGCAACAAATAAAACAGCCATTCATATTGCAACGTCCATTGCACGCCCATCACAACCATCTCGCGCGCAGGAATGCCATTTACATCCGTCCTGCCAAAAACCATCCAGCCCGCAAAGCTGGAAAGCCACTGTCCGATATCGCCATACACGCCCCAATGGCGGACAATGATCGTCAGCAGGAAGACAAGCGCGACGAACAGCAGATAAACCGGATAAATGCGGAATACGCGTGAAATATACAGGCCGCGCCAGTCCACCTGCCCCGCCTTCTCCAACAGTCTGAATATAAAAAGATAACCGGTCACCATGAAAAACAGCGCAACGCCGATCTCACCCAGCATCCTCATCCCGTGCTGCGGCGCGTACCCCCAATGGCCTTCCAGATTGAACAGCCGCGTCGTCGCGAAATGCATGGCGAATACCAGCAGGGCCAGATACCCGCGCAGCCCGTCAATATGCCCCAGCCGCGCCTCTGTGCCATAAGGATGATCCAAAGGCCGGAACCTGCAAGCAACGACGCCCACCAGATAACAGGCCGCAAGGCTGAGAAGCGTAAAAAAATATATGGCCACAATCATTATCCCCCGGTGACACGCTTTTTAGGATACGTGAGTTGGGAAGGTTGGAGTAGCCAAATCAACCCAAATCTTGACATAAATAAAAAACGTGATAATTTGACAAAATCTGTAAAATTTTGCGTCCGAAGCCGTCTTTTATAAGAGGATTTACACAATGACCATAAGACAAAAACTGAATGAACGTTTTGAAGCATTCGCAGCCAGTCCTTACTCGATGACCGTTCTCGGCGCCTTGGCTGCAGGAATAACGGTATGGAGCGCAGGCACGGACGATCTATTTCAAAAAAGCATTATGGAGGATGCAAACAGGAAATTTTGCGTGTCTCAAAATACAGATGCTGTCGAAACCTGCATATCACAGAGGACTGACACGCAATATCAGGAATGGCGGAAAGACCAGTCAGCTGTTGCTGGAAAAGTTGCCGGGCTTGTCTTTTTCTTGGGTCTGGCATGCACGGCATTAGGTCTCGACCAGCGGGATCGTGCACAAGAAAACAGAAACCAGATAGCGCGCCTGGGGAAACCCGCCCCCTGACCGGGCCTTCTTTTTTTTAAGTTAGATACGCTATATTGATTGTATGAGCAAACAAGACACGATCACCCTGACCGACAGCCTCGCAAACCGCGTGCGGGAACTGCAGAAGGGCGATTCCGGCCTGATGCTGCGCGTTCTGGTCAATGGCGGCGGATGTCAGGGGTTCGAGTATAAATTCGATTTCGCCACAAAGATTGATGACGACGACGTTGTGTTTGAAAAAAATGGCATCAAGGTCCTGATCGATGCCGACTCCCTGCCCTTGCTCGAAGGCTCAACCATCGATTTTATCGACGATCTGGCCGGTTCATCCTTCAAAATCATCAACCCCAACGCCAAATCCACCTGTGGCTGCGGCACATCGTTTGCGATATAAAATTGACATAAGTTTTTTTAATTTGCTATAAGCCATTTATGCGAAACGACCCATCTCTAACGACAATTTTTGATCAGTTCGGACGGAACAATTGTTTCTCTTTTGAACCTCTTGAAAGCGCTTTTGGCGCTTTACGCCTTCCCATGCCAGAGCCACAAAGCATGGCCGAAATCAGCTGGGGCCAAATGGTGCCGCTTGAGGACTATGGATGTGTCCTACGTTTGGAATGGCATTATAAAAACATTCGCACCTTCGTGCCTTATGCGGTAACGCCACTTGTGCAAATTCGCAGCAGAACCAATCGCGGTGGATATAAAGATATCGAACTTGTGCCCGGCTTCGATAACATTGGAGTCAGCGAAGAAGATCATAAAAAATTGAATGGTTTATTTTTTTACACGACATATTGTGAATTTACTGCGGATGCTGAGAATGACTGCGCCTATTTCGGCCCATCAAACGAAAAATTTCCGAACGGCCTGCCCGTTATGATTGACCGCACCGATGCGCGCGGTACATCTACTGTTGAAATCAATAATTACAATCGCTCATTTCTACGCTCACGCCTTGGTAATCTATGGAGCCATCGGTACGGCGACCTGGCAACGGCCGATCTTTACCGGCGCGTTCAGATTGAACGGTATAGCGATCTGATCGGTTTGGGCCGCGGCCTGCTTACTGCATCTGATGATGAAAAAGATAGCCAAGCCACGGTGTTCTGGAACGCGATGTACGCAGCAACGCAAGCGAAAGACCGCTACGGAAAGACGATACTTGGCAAAGCCTGGACCAAGGCACAAACACCACGTATGTATCAGAATCAGGAAGAAAAACTCGGCAATGTACGCAACGCTTCCCAAAATTATGCCCTTCAATTACGCGCAGATCCATTCCATGCAGCCATATTAAAAGCTTAAGAGCGATCATTTGACATTCAATCCGCATGCCGTATCCTTCCACCATGAAAATCACCACATGGAATGTGAATTCAATCAAGGCTCGACTGGACCACGCGACACGCTGGGTCGGAGAACAACAGCCCGATGTGCTGATGCTGCAGGAATTGAAAGGCCTGGAATTCCCGCTGGATGCTTTTAAGATGCTAAACTACGAAATCGAATTCCTGGGCCAGAAGGCCTATAACGGCGTCGCCATCCTGTCGAAACACCCGATCCGCCTGGTCCGTGCAGGCCTGCCCGGCGATGATTCCGATGAACAGGCACGATTTATCGATGCCGAAATCAACGGCATCCGTTTCCTCAACATCTACGCCCCCAACGGCAACCCGGTCGACAGCGAGAAGTTTCCGTACAAGCTGGGCTGGCTCAAACGGCTTTGCTCCTATGCCGCGGACTTGCGCGCGCAGGATGTGCCCTTCGTCATTGGCGGGGATTTCAATATTATCCCCGAAGATATCGATTGCTATGATCCCGCCGCCTGGGCGGGCGACGCGCTGTTTCGTCCCGAATCCCGCCAGATCTTCCGCGTTCTATCCAATATGGGCCTGACCGATGCGCTGCGCGTTTTCAATAAGGGTCGCGGTGTTTACACATTCTGGGATTATTTCCAGGGATCGTGGCAAAACAACAAGGGCATCCGCATCGACCATTTCCTGGTCTCCCCTGGCATCGCCGACCGCCTGGCCGGCTGCGCGGTGGACGCCGATCCCAGGTCCTGGGACAAGGCATCGGACCATACGCCCGTGGTTATGACTTTGCGTGACTAAAATACAGCTTTACTGGTGATTTAAGCTGCCGGACGTGGTAAAAAGAGAATCATTGCAGGCATGCCGCCTGTGCCACAAATTCATTCCGGATCAAATGCCATGAAACGCGCGCCCAGACCATCCACCTTCGTGAAACTGACCCTGACGGCGGCCACCCTCGCCATTCTGGTCTCCTGCGCCACCGCATCCTCGCCGGCGCCGACCCTGCGCACGACAGCTGCCAGATACATGGCCGCTCGCGCATCAATGACCGAATCCCATATACAGGCCGGTGAATTCACCATCATGGCCTTTGAAAAGGTTCATGCCAAAGGCAAGCCGGCCACGCTCTACATCGAAGACGACGGCGCCCTGTCCTTTGAAAACGACCTGACCATCTGGGGCGACCCGACGCCTTCGAACCCGTTCGCTCTGGGCATGGCGGCCGACGATTCATCGCCCAACGTGATCTGGCTGGCCCGTCCGTGCCAATACACCGGCGCAACCGGTGCACGCCGCTGCACCGATGCATTGTATAAATCGCACCGCTTCTCTCCGCAGGTTATCGATTCGATGAGCGCGGCTCTGGACAATCTGAAAAACAGATACGACATCCCGTCCTTTAAGCTTGTCGGCATTGGCGGCGGCGCTGCGGTTGCCATCGAACTGGCCGCTGTGCGCAAGGATGTGACCTTCCTGAAAACCGTCGGCGGCGTGCTGGATACGAATGTCATGGCGGAAGACATGAAATGGAGCCCGTATCAGGGTTCCCTGAACCCACTGGACGCCGCGCCGAAAGTCGCCCATATCCCGCAGGAACATTCGGTCGGTGCATGGGATCTGAAGAAAACCCTGAAGATGATCAATAACTTCAAGGCTGCGCAAGGAAACCCGTCCAACGTGACCACAGGCCCGGCCTATCCCAATGTGATGGCCCCTTCGGCCAGCGATATGTCGATGGGCGATATGTCCAAGGCCGACATGTCCAGCAGCAACCCATCCATGGGCAAAGGCGAAGCCGCCGACCAGGCGCCGATGCCACTGCAACAGTAATCTTCTTGGCTATGCGTTCTTTATTCATTCGCCCTCCCGCCCCGCCGGAGGGCGAATGTGTTTTGAAGCGCCTGCGCTGCGGCGCGCTTCTGCTTGGCGTATGCATGATGACGGCCCTGCCCGGCTGCGCCGGTCTTCCGCCGGCTTCCCGCGCCGGGCTGGCGCAGGAGATTGCCTCGGCATCCGGCATGAGGCCGGAAATCGTAACGGCATCCCCGTTTGAACTGACTGCCTATACCCGCATCGGCAAACCCGGCCAGAACGCAGACATTTATATAGAAGGCGACGGCCAGGCCTGGTTGGGCCGCACGACGCCTTCGCTCGATCCAACCCCCACCGATCCCGTCGCTTTGCGCCTGGCGGCACAGGATCCTGCCGTGAACGTCATATGGCTGGCGCGGCCCTGCCAGTATACAAAAATGGCGGCGGGGTTCGATTCCTGCCCGCAATCCTACTGGACGGACGGGCGCCTGGCGCCGGAAGTAGTGACCGCGATGAACACCGCCATCGATACGCTGAAAACCCGCTATCGGCTTGACCGCCTGAATCTGGTCGGGTTTTCGGGCGGCGGCGGCGCGGCCGTATTGCTCGCCGCAAGGCGGAACGACGTGGCCAGCCTGCGCACCGTCGCAGGCAACGTTAACCACGCTTTGTTCAGCCAGATTCATAACGTCAGTCCCATGACCGCTTCGCTGGATCCACATGATTCGGCAGCCCTGCTCCACGATCTGCCGCAGATCCATTTCGTCGGCATGGACGATAAAATCGTGCCGCCCGCCTTGGCTCAAAGCCTGATCGAAGCGGAAAACCAGCCCAGCTGCGCCAGCATCCGGCGCGTCGAACACATCCGGCACGACAACAGCTGGGCCGATGTCTGGCCCTCTTTGCTGGATGAACCCTATATCTGCGGGCGTTGATAGCGCCGCAAGCATAAAAAAATGAACGCGAAGATCCGAAGGCCCGAAGTTTATTTTTCTTCGGGCCTTCGGATCTTCGCGTTAAAACCCTTTTTACCTGTGGCGCTATATCAATGCCCAAAAAAGAAAGCCCCCTTTGCAGGGGGCTTTCGGTATTGAGGGGCCTTGCAGTTTGCTTAGAACTTGTAAGCAGCGCGCAGGATACCGTTGTGGGCGTCGTAGTCCGACTTGAACTGGTAGTCGTACTGAGCGGTGAAGTCCCAGTTGTTGACGGTCATGTATTTCACAGCCGCGCCAACATTGAACTGGCTTTGTTCAGGGTTGAGGCCGTCTGTTGTGAAGGCCGCGCCGCCGCCTGTGAAGGACGAAGTGGTGGAGACGTCATCACCGATCACGTCATAACGGTAACCCGCGTTGACGCTTGGCTTCAGGAAGGAGCCATCAGCATTCTGGAAGGTCCAGCCTGCATCGATGCCAACACCGAGATCCAGCCTGTTCACGCTGTCCTGATCGACGTTCAGGTTAGCCGTGCCAGCACCGGTTTCGGTGAAGTCTTCCGCGTTGTAGTACATGTAGTCAGCCATAACGGACGGGGTCAGAACCAGACCGCCTTCCATGGCGTAGGGACGACCCAGTTCGGCGCGAGCGGCAAACTGGTGAGCGTTGAAGTCGCCTTCAGCGGTTACACCGGCAAGACCACCCACATTGTGACGCGTGGTGTTGTTGTCGTTGAACGCATAGGCAGCCATACCGCTCAGGTACAGATCATTTTTCAGGTCCATATCGCCATAAGCGGTGATCTGGTAGCTGTTGATGTCTGTTTTGGTGTTGTTGGCGTTGTCGGAGAGTCAACGTCGGTGTTGGCATAGCCTTTCAGAGCCGCACCAAGATGGCCTGTGCTGTCCATGGTTTCAGCATCGCCACCAAGGGCCACGCCACCGGTTCTGGAGTCGTAACCATCGACGCCGTCATGCTTGTCCTGGTTGGCGCTTTGGCCGAACACCTGACCCCATGTATGGGAACCAGCTGGCATGCTGCCTGCCGCCATACCGGACTGGCTGCCTTTCAGCGAAGCCAGACGGGTGGACGCGACACCGAACACGTTGGTGGTGACATCCATCGCTGCGACAACGTTGCCGCCGTCAACCGTCGGGCTGGCTGCTTCAGCGATTTCCTGGGCATGCGTTGTGTTTGCAGTGCCAAGGTTGTTGCGGATGGTCTGCAGGTTGCCGGTTGCGCCGGTGAAGGCCATCAGGCTGTTTGCAGTGCCGCCGCCGATTGTATCGTCACCGGTAAACACTGCGTTGGCATCGCGGTAAGCGACTTTAACTTTCAGTGCTGTGGCGGTCGACGTGTCGTCTGCCAGGTGGATCAGGCCCGAGTCAACCAGAACGATACGGCCATCACCCATAGCTGTGGTGATGTTGGTACCGCCGCCAGTGGTCAGAACGGTAACGGTCGCGCCGTTGGCAAGCAGGTTGCCGGCGTTGGCCGTCTTCACGTTCAAGACGCTGCCTGCAGCAAAGGTAACCGTTGCAGCACTGCCGTCAACCACGGTGGTCGCATCCGGATCAAAGTCGCTGCTTCCGGCGAAGGACAGGGTGTTAACCCGGCCGTTGGCGCCGATCGTCGCGGCTGTCGTACCCAGGATGATCTGGTTGGCCGTGGAAACGGTCGTATCAGCAGCCGTACCAACCGTCAGCGTGTTGGCGGTGGAGGTCAGCGTCAGGGTTTTGGTGGTTCCGCTCAGGATCGATGACAGGGAACCGTCAACCGACAGCGTATCGTTGGCTGTCATGGTAACGCTGTTCGCGCCGGTGACTGCCACTTTGCCGTTGATGTCCAGGTTACCGTCAGCCGTTGTCAGGGCGACCGTGTTGCTGGTCGAGTCGACATTCAGCGTACCGTCGATCAGGACGCCCAGGCCGGCGTTGGTGCCGGTGACAGACGCGTTTTTGCTGATGTTACCGGTTGCGGCTGCCTTGACAGTAAAGGAGTTCACTGTGTTGGTCGTCGTGCCGATCGCGCTGCCGAAGGTGGTTGCGCTGGTGGCTACGCCATCACCGACGACGATCGCGCCGCGGCCTGCGCCGCCGTTACCGTCGATGGTGCCGGAAACCGTGCCGTTGGAAGCCAGCAGGTTCAACGTGCTGCCTGCGCCAATCGTGGTCGCATCAACGAACAGATTGCCATGGGTGTTTACAACGTTCGTGCTACCCGTGCCGATTGTAAGGGCCGCCAGGGATTTGCTGGTGCTTTGACCGACATTTCCGCTGAAGTTGATGATACCCGTACCTGCGGTGACTGTTACCGTACCAGCAGCATCCGTATCTGTTGCGATATCGTTAGCAACAGTGATGGTGCGTGAGCCCGGGGTCAGAGCAAGAGTACCGCCGTTTTCAAGAGTGATGTTGCTTGCCGCTACAGTGGCGTTGGCACCGAAGGTGTTGGCGTCAATCGTCAGTGTTTTGGTCGTGGCAACCGTAATGGCCGTCAATACGGTGGAGTTACCGATGTTACCGACAACCGTGGTGTTCACGTCAGCATCAAGGGTACCTGCACCATTGATGTTGGCGGTGTAGGTCGGCGTACCGGCAGCGGAGTTCAAGGTTGAACCGGCAGCCAGAGTGATGTCGGTTGCGTTGATCGAGTTGGCGATCAATTTCGTGCCGCCTTGTACCGTTACAGTATCAAGAGCGTTGGCGCCCGTGCCCGTCGCGGTTGCGAAGGTAACGGATTTGCCTGCGCCGCCAGCAACAACCACGTTGGTTGTATCGGTCGCGCCTGCGGCTTTGATGGAACCGGTGATAACGGTGTTACCGCCCGTTGCATCGAATGTGACCGTGCTGGTGTCTGTGCCGGCGTTGTTACCAAGAGTGATTGCCGTACCGGCCGTCACGTTTTTCGTGAAGGTCGCGGAGGAGTTCGACGTACCGTTGCTGACCGTGATGGTGTTGACGCTGGTTGCACCGATAATGCCGGTAAAGCTTACACCGGCAGCGTTGGCAACAACGATCGTGCCTTCGTTGGTGGCTGCGCCGCCATTGATGGCGCCTGCGACCGTCTGAGCGGATGTACCGTCAAGCGTAAGGGTCGTTGTGCCCGTACCGTCATCAAGGGTCAGGCCGCCTGTGAACGTTGCGTTACCAAATACGTTCAGGGTCGCGTTGGAACCAGCCGTTGAACCGCCTGCCAGCGTTGTCGCGCCCGTAACTTCCAGATCGCTGTTCACATCAAGGGAAACCACTTTCGCGGCGCTCGATTCGTTGTTGGTGACGTTCAGCGTACCGCCGATTTTGGAAGCGCCGGTGAATGTCGTTGCGTTCGCGCTGTTGTCTACGTCAAGGTTGGCGATCAAAACGTTGCCGCCCAAATTGACGGAAGCGAAGTTCGCGGTGAAGTCGGCAACGATCGCAGTCGTACCGGAAATCCTGCCGTTCTGAACAGTCAGGTTGCCTGCAACGCCTGCGCCAGAGTTAGTGACTGCGCCAACGTTGAAAGTGTTTGTGCCGCTGCCGTCGTTGGAAACGCTGTTGTTTTCAACCGTCAGGGTCACGCCGTTTGTGGTGATATCAACATTGTCGTTCGCTTTTGCGTTCGAAACGTTGGCGCTGGTCTGGCCACCGGAGCTGGCGAAGACGACCGAGGAACCGGTGGTCAGGTCAGCAGCCTGGGCACTTGCCGCTGCGAACGTACCGACAGCCATGACGGCCGTACCGGCGAGCAGAAGCTTTTTAGCATTGAATTTCATGTGTTTTCTCCTGAGGATTGATAACATTTTGGTAGGCTTTTGACCGCCCTTTGACAGAGAGATCGAATTCATTGTTCCCGCGTTTTTGTCATAGAGGCGGCGCGAGAGAATCGCACCACCTGTAGTTTTTTATTTTCTTTAAGCGACTGTGTACAGGCACAAAATCGTATTTCGGACACAATCTATGATCTTTTTGTCGCATTTGCCCAAAGTTGTGACAAAAAAAACACAGTCATGTCCTTTTACGAAAATTATGGCTTGATTTTGTCAACGGCCGGACCAAAACCTTTCAGTGACATTATGACATTGAGATATTTTCCATTGGTCGCAGGAATGTTGATTTTAAGCTTTTGCGCTTTTTTGAACTCCTCCAGTTTTGACTGCGACAGATCAAGAAACGCAAGGCAGCCTGTCTGATCACAATAACGGACGCGGAACGTAAATTCTTTCCCTTCATCCAGCTGTATTTTCAAAGGCTGCTCCAGCAGGATACCAAGCGGCATGATCACAACGCCGCGCGGTTCGCCTTTTTTCTCCGGCGGATAACCAACGGCGAATTCGGCAACCCGGCGCATTTCCTTTTCGCCTTTTTTGGTTATGGCCAGGCGTTGAAACGCCTCACAGTATTTAACAGGCTTGGCATTTTTATCGTTCGGGTCTTTCAATGTATCGCAGCGCGTGCTCCAGAATTGGGGTTCAGCCTCTTTCGCATGTGACGCAGACGCCGCCAGAAGGCTTACAGCCGCCATCATGGAAAAAGCGCCTACATAAAGAACCGCACGCAGGGTGGACATAGTTTTCATCGTCAGAAACCTCGTTGGATTTGTATGGGTGGGGCGACCATACAACCCTCTCCCTGAAAAATCGAGGGGTATAATTCAGGATTTGTTTCGCGCTTTTCCAATTCCGCATTATAAGGAATGACCCATTTATAAAAGGAATCACCAGATGTCCCAGACCGCCGCACGCCAGCCAGCCGTCGACACCTCCTATGACGAGGTTCTGTATGAAAGCTTCACCTATCCGCAGACACACCCCCAGCACATTGCCACCATCGGCAGGCTGTTCGGGCTGACGCCGCCGGATCTGGCGACCGCGCGGGTCCTGGAACTGGGCTGTGCCAGCGGCGGCAATCTGTTTTCCCTCGCCCTCGCCTATCCCAAGGCAAAATTCACCGGCATGGATCTGTCCGCGGAACAGGTCGCGTTGGCCAACAAACATAAAGATGTCCTGGGCCTGAAAAACATTACTTTCGTCCAGCAGGACATCATGGATTTCGACCTGAAGGCGAATAAAGGCAAATTCGATTACATCATCTGCCACGGCGTGTATTCATGGGTGCCGGACAATGTGCGGGAAAAAATTCTGGAACTGTGCGATGCCTGCCTGTCCGAACACGGCCTGACCGTCATCAGCTACAACACCCTGCCCGGCTGGAACGCCGTAAAGTCTCTGCGCGACATGATGCTGTTCCACGTCAAACGCTTTGACAAGCCGGACGAAAAAATCCGCCAGGCGCGCGGCCTGCTGGAATTCCTGCTGGAAAGCATCCCCAAAGACCGCGTCGGCTATCGCTCGACGATCGAGGAAGAACTGAAACTTCTGAAAGGCGCGAACGATTCATATCTGTTCCACGATCACCTGGAAAGCAACAACAACCCGTTTTATTTCCATGAATTCGCCGGTGCGGCAAACGAACACGGCCTGTCCTATGTCGGCGACACCGCCATCACCACTATGTTCTCCGGCAATCTCGCGCCGCTGGCGATGGAAAAACTGAAAGCGCTGAAAGATATCGTCGAACAGGAACAGTATATCGATTTCATCGCCAACCGCCGGTTTCGCACCTCGATCCTGTGCCGGAAATCACAGACCATCAACCGTGCGCTGGCACGCGAAAAAATCCTCGATTTCTACTTAAGCACCAGTATGAAGCCGCAGGATCCGAATGCTGATCCGAAAAAACCAGTCGTCTTCAACACAACGGCCGGCACATTCAACACCACCAATGAAATTTCTTCGGTGCTTTACATGGAACTGGCCGCCAACGCCAACAGGCCGATCAGGGCGCAGGATCTGATCGACCGGGTGCAGAAAAAACTGAAGATCGGCGAACGAAAAATCGTCGAGGATACTTTGGTGGACGCGGGCATCCAGCTGGTATTGCGCGGCTTCATCAAAATCCATTTGGACAGCCCTGAATTCACCAGCACGATCAGCAAAAAACCGGTCGCCTTCCCGCTGGCGCGCTTGCAGGCGGAAACCAACCGCATGGTGAAATGCGTCACCAACGCGCAGCACACAATGGTTGCAACCGACATGTTCGCCAATATGTGCATCGCCCTTCTGGATGGAACGCGCACGAAAGAGGATCTCGTTGAAACGCTGACGAAAGAAGTCATGTCCGGCGCGATCATCCTGAACCGCGAAAACAAAAAAATCACGGATGAACCCGAGGCCCGGACCGAAATCGCCGCCAAGGTTGACCATATCCTGAAAAGCTGTGCGGACCAGGCATTGCTAATTAAATAGAGGAGATGCAGATTGATGTGCGCAGATATCGTCATCGTCAGCGGTGGACCGGTTGGACGCTGGACAGCCATACAGATCAAGAAACGCAACCCCGATCTCAATGTAGAAATCTACGAACGCCATCCTGAATACCAGCGGGATCATATGATGAGCATCCGCCGTACGTCATTGACACGCTACAGCAAGCGTACGGGCAATGCGCTGGAGAATGAATTATACAGCCGTATCTCGCTCGCCAACAATACGGCGGCGGCGCTGGATGCACTCGCCGAACTGCGCTCTGTCACTCATATTCGTACAAAGGATTTCGAGGATATATTAACAGATCATTGCGCAAAGCTGGGTATCAATACTACCTACAAAAAAATTGAAACGCCGCAGGATGTCATGCACTGCCACCCTGAATGCAGCATATTCATTGCTGCCGATGGTGCGCGCAGCGCGATGCGCACTGCCCTTCTCGGTGAAGATAGCGTGGTAAAACGCGACCTTCTGCATTCCGTCGACGTCAAATACGATGTGCAAGGCCAGGCAGAATATCTGAAAGAACCGACCTATAATAAAATCGACATGGTCGTCGTGGAAACCATCGGGCGTGAGGAAAACGGCGCCAGCCCCGTTGCCCTGCGCTTTCTCGTGGATGAAGAAACATATAATAACATTCCAGATGCCACGTTTAAAAAGCCGCTTCTGCCTAAGGAAACGACACCGGAATTTAATTATAAGCTCCGTCAGTTCCAGAATTTTCGTCAGCAATTCACCGGCGAAGATCGCGTGCCGGATTCCGAACGCATCACCAAAATCAAACTGTCGCAATACGCCTCGAAAAAATTCGCCGTAACCGTGGATGATGAAACGCGTAAGGCCGGATGGTTTTTCGTTGGCGATGCGGCTATGGGCCTGCCTTTCTACCGCTCCATCAATTCCGGCCTGTTGCTGGGTTCGCAACTGGGCGCGATTATTGCCGGCAATGATTTTTCACCGCAATTGAAAACGCAGGCCTATAACGCCCTGCGCCCCTTCAAACTGGCCCGCGAATTCGGCACTGTGGCGGCAAAACTCTCGGGATTAAACGCTTACAGGCACTATGTTCGCCCCGTGCTGCGTGCCGCTGCAATTGCAGGTGCCGTAGGAATCGTTTTGCCGATTGCGGCTGTGGTAATGACCATTAATCCGCGCGCACGCCTGATGTAAGCAATAAAAATGCAAAACTTTACCAAACACCTGTCCCAAAATCCGGTCTTATCCATTGGCATCGCCCTTTGCCTGGCCGGGTTTTTTATTTTTGGAAAACTGGTCAGCGAAATTCTGGAAGGCGAAAGCCACGTCATTGATACCGCCATTATCCTGTTTATGCGCGATCCCGGCGACCATGCAAACCCGTGGGGTCCCGGATGGTTTCAGGAAATGATGCGTGATTTCACCGGTCTTGGCGGCATCGGCGTTCTGTCCCTGATCACTGTAGCGTCCGCGATTTACCTGATGGTCATGAAAAAACGCGGCCTGGCTGTTTACGTCCTCGCCTCTGTTGGTTCAGGCATCCTGCTCAGCAACCTTCTGAAACATCACTTCAACCGCCCGCGCCCCGACCTCGTGCCCCACGACTCTATCGTCTATACAGCCAGCCTGCCTAGCGGCCACGCCATGATGTCCGCCATTGTCTACCTGACCCTCGGTGCCCTGCTTGCCGAAATCCACAAGCATAACGGCCTGAAACTCTATTTCATGGGCCTCGCCGTCATCATCACCGTCCTGATCGGCATCAGCCGCGTCTATCTCGGCGTCCACTGGCCCAGCGACGTCCTGGCCGGTTGGCTGGCGGGCGGATCCTGGGCGCTGATGTTCTGGCTGATTCTCAAGACACAACAAGCAAAATCTACAAAAGAAGGATACAAATGAGAGTCCTTATCAATAAAGTGCCGGAGGTTACGCTCGCCTTCTGGATCATCAAAATCATGGCCACGACCGTCGGCGAAACTGGCGCGGATTTCCTGATCTTCAACCTTCGTCTGGGATTGACAGTCACATCTGCCCTGATGGCCGTCCTGCTGGCGGCGGCGCTGTTTATACAGATCCGTGCGGCAAAATATATACCGTGGATCTATTGGCTGGCGGTCGTGATGATCAGCATCGTGGGTACGCTTATCACGGACAATCTCACCGATAATTTTGAAGTGCCGCTGACGGTTTCCACCGCAATATTCAGCGTCGCGCTGGCTGCAACCTTTGTATGCTGGTATATCAGCGAAAAAACCTTGTCCATCCACACGGTCTACACCCGTAAACGGGAAATGTTCTACTGGGCGGCCATTCTTTTTACATTCGCACTGGGCACGGCTGCGGGCGATCTGGCGTCCGAAGACTGGAATTTGGGCTACGCCATATCCGGCATGATTTTCGGCGCCATGATCGCCGCCATCACCATGGCCTATTATGTTTTCAAACTGAACCCCGTTCTGGCCTTCTGGCTTGCCTATATCCTGACCCGCCCCTTCGGCGCATCATTCGGCGATTACCTCTCGCAGCCCGCCTCAAACGGCGGACTGGGCTTCGGCGCAATCACGACAAGCTTTGCGTTTCTGGTTTTGATTTTAGGCTTGGTGACATTCTTGACCATCCGGCAAAAAGCGAATGGTGCTGCCAGAGAGGATTGAACTCTCGACCTCTCCCTTACCAAGGGAGTGCTCTACCACTGAGCTACGGCAGCGTGCTTGAAAGCGCCCATACGTCTAACGTATCCAAACAGGGCTGTCCAGCGTTTCCGGAAAGGTTTTACGCAATTTTTAACGCCCAATCCGGCTAAAACGCTGGCGCAGCCGGCCGGTTTTTTATATACCTTGTCAGGATCTAACAGTTTTGCCCCTTTAAAGGCCTTTTGAATGTCCGACCCGGTTCAGCGGCAGCAAAAACTCACCAAACGCGCCGAAGCGCTGCGGAAGAACCTGCAACGCCGGAAAGCGCAGCAAAATCAACAAGTCACACCAAAATCTGAAGCCGACAGGAAAGACAAAAATGGACAGCATTGAAAAAAGACGCATTCCGCCGGTTTTCTCCATGCCGGAAACCGAACCCAAGGGCCCCATCCTGTCCGCCAACCCTGTCCTGGTGGAATCCCCTGCTCTGACAGCAGCACCCGGCATCATGCCCGACCATTGGATCAGGGAAGAGGCCGAAAAACGCCGGATGATCGAGCCCTTCGTTGAGAAACAGAAACGGGGCGGCTCGATATCATACGGCCTGTCTTCCTACGGTTACGATGCGCGCTGCTCCGATGAATTCATGATCTTCACCAATGTCGACAACGCCATCGTCGACCCAAAGAATTTTTCCAACCAGAGTTTCGTGGAGCGCAAGACCGATATCTGCGTGATTCCCCCGAACAGCTTCGTCCTGACTCGCACGGTCGAATATTTCCGCATCCCGAAGGATGTGCTGGTCATCTGCCTTGGCAAATCCACCTATGCCCGCTGTGGCCTGATCGTCAACGTCACCCCACTGGAACCCGGATGGGAAGGCCATGTCACCCTTGAAATCTCCAACACCACGCCCCTGCCCGCAAAAGTTTACGCCAACGAAGGCGTCGCCCAGTTCCTGTTCTTCAAAGGCTCCTCACCCTGCGAAACCACCTACGCCGACAGGTCAGGCAAATATATGGGCCAGCAGGGCGTGACGCTGCCAAGGCTCTAACATTTTTCCCTCTCACCCGCTTGCGGGGGAGAGGGAATAATAGGTATTGCTACGGAATCTTACAGCTTATAAGCCGCGTTCCATCTCTTAATTTCCCGAGCTGTTGGCTGCTTATCTTCCGCGACGGGGCATTCAAATGCATCAAGCCTGACAAAAGGCGTTTCCATGAAACTCCCATCTTCCATACTTGCATAAACATCCCTGTCCGTATCTTGGATAACATGGGTGACCACAATTTTCTTTTGTCATCCCATTCATGACGGACGGCATCTACGCGGAACAGGTCAATGCTTTCGCGCGTGTCGGCAATTCGGGGATTCTCCGCGTAATTCAAGCCCCGGACCTGGCTAAAAATTCTTTTGAGGCCCTTCTGCTGCATGGCCGTCAATGTATCAATCTGATCCTGCGGAAGAACGGCTATACGGGATCCCAACGCCCTGCGCGAAAAATACCCCGCCAGATAAACAGCGCCATGATCCATTTCAATTGCGGTGTTTTCTGGAATAATCCTTATTGTGGTTAGAGGCATTTACCATCTCCTTTTTCATATGAATAAGCGCATATAACCAACTTTCAGATTCCATGTCAATCGCATCGACAAAAATCTGATTGAATATAAATTATAATCTTGCCTTTTGCTGAATTTTTCAGCATTGTAGGCTTCTTTATTGATTCCAAAGGATAATCCATGCAGATCAAGACCGCCCAACAGGTGCGCGAGGCACGCGAGTCTCTCGGCCTCAGCCAGCGCGAATTCGGCGAACTGATCGACCGGGATGACGGCCTGGTCTCCAAATGGGAAACGGGCAAAAGCCCCGTGCCGGATTATCTGGAAGAACGGGTCAACAAAATCCTGCAGCAGGGGTCGTCGGGCATGGACCGGATTAAAATCACGGGCGGCCGCAAACTGAACGGCGCCATCCGCATCAGCGGCGCGAAAAACGCCGCGCTGAAACATATGTGCGCAGCCCTGCTCAGCGATTCCCCGCTCTATCTCGAAAACATGCCCAACGGCCTGCGCGATATCCGCTCGCAGACCGATCTGCTGACCCATCTCGGCTGCACGGTCACGGCGGATGGCAGCTCCATGGTCCTCGACGCGTCCGGCATCAATGTCTTTGACGCGCCCTACGATCTGGTCCGCAAAATGCGCACCAGCATCCTGGTGCTCGGCCCCCTGCTGGCGCGCTTCCATAAGGCCCGCGTTTCCCTGCCCGGCGGCTGCGCCATCGGCACGCGGCCCGTCGACCTGCATATTGACGGGCTGAAGGCGCTGGGCGCGGAGATCACGCTCGACCAGGGCTATATCATCGCCGAAGCCCCGGGCGGACTGAAAGGCGCGCATATCACCTTCCCCAAAGTCTCCGTCGGCGCGACCGAAAACCTGATGATGGCCGCGACGCTGGCCAAGGGCGAAACCATTCTCTCCAACGCCGCGCGCGAACCCGAAATCGTCGATCTCGGCGAATGCCTGATCGCCATGGGCGCGCAGATCGAAGGCCTCGGCACCTCCGAAATCCACATCACCGGCGTCCGCGCTTTGCACGGCGCACGGCATACGGTCGTCCCTGACAGAATCGAAACCGGCACCTGGATGATCGCCGTCACCCTGACCGGCGGTACGCTGCGCCTGCAGAACGCCCGCGCCGACCATCTGGATGCCCTCATCGCCCCGTTGCAAAAGGCAGGCGCGGAAATCGAACAACAGGACGGCGACATCGTCGTCAGCCGCAATGGCAAGCCCCTGCGCGGCACGGATATCATCACCGCCCCCTATCCCGGCTTCCCCACTGATCTGCAGGCACAGTTCATGACCATGCTGACCCTGTGCGAAGGTGCGGGCATGGTCACCGAAACCATCTTCGAAAACCGCTTCATGCATGTGCCGGAACTCTGCCGTATGGGTGCGGATATCACCGTGCATAACGGTTCCGCCATCGTGCGCGGCGTGAAAACGCTCAAAGGCGCAGAAGTCATGGCGACGGACTTACGCGCCAGCGTCGCGCTCGTGCTGGCGGGCCTGGTCGCGGAAGGCGAAACGGCCGTGAACCGCATCTACCATCTCGACCGCGGCTACGAAAACATCGTCGAGAAATTGGGCCAGTGCGGCGCGCAGATCGAACGGATCAGGGATTGATTCCTTTCCGTCATCCCGGCGAAAGCCGGGACCCATGCGATGGCGGCGGTTTTGCTGACGGATAAGAATTTTCGCCGTTTGCGTAGGATGAAAGCAGTGCATGGATCCCGGCTTTCGCCGGGATGACGACGAAGATGATGGATAAATTGCGTAAATCTCTAGGAATATGAATGAACAGAATTTCCAGCATACAGATCGATGAAAACCTGATCCTCCCCGCGCATCTGACCCGCGAGCGCGAACTGGCCTTGTCCGAAATGGTGACGCATGGCTCGCTGCAGCCTGCGGGGAACGACAACGGCCCTTACGCACTCCGCCTGTCGGTTGAGGATGGCCGCCTGGTCGTGCGCATGACCGACACCGCGCACACCGAACTGACCGCCCATGTCCTGTCCCTAAGCCCCTATCGCCGCCTGATCGCCGATTATTTCCTAATGATCGAAAGCTACGAAGCCGCACGCAACGGCGCCTCCTGCGGCAAGCTGGAGGCCATCGACATGGGCCGCCGCGGCCTGCACGACGAAGGCGCCTCGCTAGTCCGGGAACGCCTGAAAGGCAAGATCGACATGGACCACGAAACCGCACGCCGCTTCTTCACGCTGATCTGTGTACTGCATAAAGGTCATGCGCGATTGGCGTCATAAATCGGGATCTAACCCAATATTTTTTTCATCAAAACTTTAGCCACGTCCTCGCCCGCGCCTTTGGAAACCTCGCGCAAACCGGTCGGGCTGGTTATATTGATCTCGATCAAACGGTCGCCGATAATATCCAGCCCCGCGAATACAATCCTCTTTTCCTTCAAAACCTTACCGACCCGCTCCGCAATCGCGCGGTCCTGCGCGCCAAGAGGCTTGATCTCCGTCGAGCCGCCCGCGGCCCGATTGCCGCGGATACTGCCTTCCTTCGGCGTGCGCACCAGCATATGCCCGTATGGTTCCCCGTCGAACACCAGCACGCGTTTATCACCGTCCGCAATCGCCGGAATGAATGTCTGCGCCACAACCGGATAGGTGCCGCGCTGCGTCTCCATCTCCCAGATCACCTCGAAATTCACATCGTCCTTCGTCACCATGAACACGCCGTCCCCGCCCATGGAATCCAGCAGTTTGACGATGATTTTTTCGTGATGATCAAGGAAGCCGCGCAGCACTTCTTTATCGCTGGATATCAGCGTCGGCGGGCACAAATCCGGAAAATGCGTCGCAAACATTTTTTCATTCAGCGCCACTAACGCAGAGGGATCGTTCAGCACGCGGCATCCTTCCCGCGCCGCCTGCTCCAGCAGGTAACACGTATGGATAAACCGCTTGTCGACCGGCGGATCCTTGCGCATCAGGATAATGTCGAGATTGGCCAGCGGCAGCGCTCGCCTCTCCCCTATATGATGCCACAGCGTCATATTATCGAACACCGCCGTCTCCGCTGCCATGGCACAGGCGCGCCCGTCCTCTACATACAGATCATCCGGCTCCATATAGAATAAGACCGCGCCCAACTCCTGCGCGGCCAGCATCATGGCCAGCGTCGAATCCTTATAGGGTTTGATGGAATGGATCGGATCCATCACAATACCGATACGCGGGGATTTTGAAGACATGATATGCTCCCTTTCCAAGGAACGATATACTACACTGTTCAATCAAAAGCGGATAGATCATGCTCACCTATGAAGACCTCGTCAGCGACCTGCAATCCGGCTGTAAGCCTCGCGAAGCGTGGCGGATAGGCATTGAACATGAGCAGTTTCTGTTCGACACTGCAACCGGTGCGCCTTTGCCCTATGAGGGACCGAAAAGCATCAAGGCGGTTCTGGAAGGCTTCATCAAAAGCCACGGTTGGTCACCCATACATGTCAACGGCCACCTGATCGCACTGAAGAAAAACGGCGCGAATGTGACTCTGGAGCCGGGCGGGCAGATTGAGCTCTCCGGTGCGCCCCTTGCAACGTTGGAAGATGTTCGGCGGGATGCGAAAGACTATTATACCGCTCTGAAATCCGTCACCGCTTCGCTCGGCATCGGCATTCTCGCTGCCGGGATTCACCCGGAATGGCGGCGGGAGGATATCCCCCGCATGCCGAAGGAACGCTATAAGATCATGGCGCCCTACATGGAAAAAGTCGGCAGACACGGCGTCGACATGATGCTGCGCACCTGCGGCGTGCAGATCAACCTGGATTTCGACTCCGAAGCCGATATGGTAAAGAAATACCGCGTCGCTTTGGGATTGCAGCCGGTGATGACCGCCCTGCTCGCCAATTCATCGCAAGTCGAAGGAAAGGACAGCGGCTATAAATCCTTCCGCTCCCATATCTGGACGGAAACCGACCCCGCCCGCACCGGCGTGCCGCGTTTTGTGTTCGAGGACGGCATGGGTTTCGCCCGCTATGTTGACTGGGCGCTGGACGTGCCGATGTATTTCATCATCCGCGACGGCCGCTATATCGACGTCGCCGGGCAATCTTTCCGCGCCTTTATGGAAGGAAAGCTGAAAGGCCATGAAGGCGTTTTGCCCACGATCCATGACTGGCACGATCACCTCACCACCCTGTTCCCCGAAGTCCGCCTGAAAACCTATCTGGAACTGCGCGGCATGGATTCGGTGGATGCCCCGCTGGTCCACGCCATGGCCGCCTTCTGGACAGGGATTCTTTATCATGACACTGCTCTGGACCAAGCCTGGGATTTAATCCGCGACTGGCCGGCGGACGCGCATCTCCGCCTCCGCAACGAAGTGCCGAAGGAAGGCCTGGATGCCATGCTGCCCGGCGGCGGCCATTTGCGGAATATGGCTTTGGAAACCATACATCTTGCTCGCACAGGCCTCACACCTGCCGAATCCCTGGCTCTGGATTGTCTTTTACCACTCTGTCATCCTCCGGCTTGACCGGAGGATGACAACATCTCTAAATGCCCTACAATACATCCATGATTCACTACGATCTCTGCATCATCGGCGGCGGCGTGAACGGGGCGGGCATAGCGCGGGACGCCGCGGGCCGTGGCTTGAAAGTCCTTTTACTTGAATCCGGCGACCTTGCGGGCGCCACCTCCTCCGCCTCCACCAAGCTGATCCATGGCGGCCTGCGCTACCTGGAATATTACGAATTCAAGCTGGTGCGGGAAGCCTTGGGCGAGCGCCAGACCATGCTGAACATCGCGCCGCATCTGATCCGCCCCCTCACCTTCGTCCTGCCCCATGAAAGCCATCTGCGCCCCGCCTGGATGATCCGCATGGGGCTGTTTTTATATGACCACCTGGCAAGCCACGGCAAACTTCCCGGCTCACACAGCATCGGCCTGACAGACCATGCTTACGGCGCGATGCTGCAGGACCGGTACACGGAAGGTTTCACCTATTCCGATTGCTGGGTCGATGACGCGCGGCTGGTCGTCCTCAATGCGCTAGACGCCCATGAACGCGGAGCCACCATCCTGACCCGCACGCGCTGCACCAGCTTACGCACTGGCCCTGAAGGCTGGATAGTTGAGTATGAAGGCCATGGCGGCAACCAGACCGTGACAGCCAAAGCCGTCATCAATGCCGCAGGCCCCTGGGTGCGCCAGGTTCTGGACGATAATAATTTGGCCTTACCCGAAACGCCGAAAGTACGTCTGGTAAAGGGCAGCCATATCGTCACCCTGAAACTCTTCGAAGGCGAACAGGCTTATATCCTACAACAACCGGATCGCCGCATCGTCTTCGCCATCCCCTATCAGAAAAACTTCACCCTGATCGGCACGACAGATGAAGAATATAAAGGCGACCCGCGCGACGTCGCCATTTCCCCCGAAGAAACCGATTACCTCTGCAACGCCGTCAACCGCAGCTTCAAAACCGCGATCCGCCCGGCTGATGTCGTGTGGAACTACAGCGGCGTCCGTCCCCTGCTGGATGACGGCAGCGGCAACGCCTCAGCTGTAACCCGCGATTACAAACTGATCCTTGAAAACCACGACGACAGCTCCATCCTTTCCGTCTTCGGCGGCAAAATCACGACCTACCGCCATCTGGCGGAGGAAGCCGTCAACAATATGGCGCACCGCATGGGCTGGACCGGCAAGCCCTGGACAAAAACAACACCTTTGCCCGGCGGCGATCTGCCCGACGGCGATTTCGAAACCTTCGCCATTCAACAGGCCCGCCGCTACCCCTGGCTCCCCGACCACATGCTCCGCCGCTTCGCCCACGCCTATGGCACCCGCATGGATCAGGTGATCGGATCAGCCGAACATATCGGCGACCTCGGCCACCATTACGGCGGCTGTATTTATGATGCAGAACTGCGATACCTGATCGAACACGAATGGGCCATGACTGCAGAGGATGTGCTATGGCGCCGAACAAAACTCGGCCTGCATTGCAACCCCGAAGCCGTCATGGCTATAGAAAATGTTTTCAACGCATCAATTTTACTGACCTAAATTCTAAAAAATCATACAAAATCTACTTTTTGGGTAAGTGGGCCAGCTTTCCGTTCAGATAAATAACGCTCATGTTTTAATTGTGCTTGTACTTTATAAAAATCGCTTACGATACCGCTTGCAACCTCATCTGTCGGATTTAATGAAGGCATGTCGCGCGTGATTAGAGGCTGGTCAATTGCACAATCTTCAAAAGGTATAATGTACCCATCTGCAATTAATTGTTCAGATTTAGGTATACGCTCGTTATTGCTGACAAAAATGTTCCGCCCCTTGATAAAGGGTTCTGAAATCAATGACATTGAACCTCTGGAGACTATAATATGATCTGCCTGATCGATCAGGCCTATATAAGGATTATATACAGATTGCGATTCTCGATAAGAAACAGACTGCACATGAACGCGGCTCTGCATATTCTTGCCTTCCAGAAGCTGTTTGAAAAGGCTAAGATTCATTTCATAGTAAAGAACATCTGTTTTGCGGCTGGGACAAAAAAACACGGTACACTCTGAATACTGCCCGCAGATTTCCGCAAGTTTTCTCATAAAATGTCTATCTTGTCCGTGGCAGACCCCTAGAATAATGCCGATCAATGGCCGGGGTAAATTTTGATAACGATCTGAAAATTTAGCTCCTTCTTCTGCAAGCATTTCCATCGTAATGTGATGTGGTGATAATTGATATTTATGAGATACGCAAAAATCCTCTGCCCAGCGTGAGATTGTTAAAGACGGTGAAACAATATCGCCGACTAAGTATGAGGATGGACCGATAATAATATCCGGCATGCCTT
>JBGAQU010000010.1:0-23296 GCA_044220535.1 Alphaproteobacteria bacterium
GTGGTGCGGAATGTATTGGTTATACATGCATGCGCACCGGCTTTAAGATAATCCGCATGGATCTGGGTCACGAGATCGGCGGCGTCAAGATTGGCCTGTGCCGACCATAGAGGCAATGCGGTATTGTAGCCGCGCCGCTGAAGCTCCGTCCCCAGCGCGCCGGGAAACAGCAAAGGCTTTGCGAGCCTTTCTTTTAAAGACATACGCAGGTTCATTTTATTTCAGTCCCGGTGCCGTGATAACCAAGCCACGATGATAGGGGTGATCTTTGACATCGGGGGATAACCTTCGTTCATTCGCTTCCGCTGCGGTGATCAGGGTGCGGCCTTCAGGATCACTGAAAAATTCAATGCCAGTCAGGCCATTTCTTTCCAGTTCCACGAGAGGACCAAGATCAGTTTCGGCATGCTGGCGAAAGATTTCCTCGTGGCAAATAGAAGGGCTGTATCCATAGTCTTCAAACATTTCGTTCAGTCTTTTTACCCCCGGCCGTCCCGCAAGAGTGAGCGCTACCCTCGCTTGAGGAGCACGGTCGCTTGCCTGTTCCAGGAGGCGCGCCGTAAGGCCCAGGCCAAATGCGTTCCATTTGTCCGTACATTCTTTGGGATTGTAGTAATGGGCTGTATTGTCGTTTTTCATCAAATCAACATTTTCAGGACAAGGGACTTGCGGAATACAGGCCCTGATTTCATGAATTTCTTTAAGAAGCGGATCGGGTATATTTCCAAGCAAATCCGAATGAAGGATCCAAGCCGGCCATTCATTGTTCCGTGCAAGGCGACCGGACGCCGCAACAGCTTCTTCATTATAGTCGACACCTATAAAGAATTTAGGCTTGACCGCCCGCCGGAATGCGCCTGCCAGATCAATGCCATTGCCTATGCCCACATTCGCGATAATGCTTTGTCCGAAATCGGTATCCGCATCCCATTGCTTTTTAGCGGCAACCGCTGTAATGCGCGACCAGTCGTCCGGGGTAAACAGATTGGGAGAGCAAGGGATTTTAAATGAATCCGCCATCGGATAAAAATCCCGAAGATCTACAAAGTCAGGTTTCGTTTTTTGATCAGGTACAGACATATTTTAAGCCCTATTGTGAAAGCGACGCTTTATACAGCGACCCTTTTGTTTCTCGAACGGGTTGATTTTGGATTGCGCTTGTGAGGGATCGCTACAATCACTTTGAAGGCAGGGTTTTAAATCCCCTGCCGGTGATCATCAACATATATATGCGTATATAACGATGCATGCCTATCCCTTGGATATTGTTTACATATCAAAATTTGCGGGCATTTGTCAAGTTTTTCCTGTATATTTTCCAACAATTAAGAAGTTACCTAAATGGAGTAGCGATGATCGATCCTTATGAGAGCACGCATATCATTCAAATTACGGATACGATGGATGACGGCGCAAAGCTTAAGATCCGTTCGGCCTATGCGCGCATTCTAGGGCAAGCGGGCTTACGCGGCGGGATGGTCGATTTATGCGCTGCCTCCAGCACATTAAAAATCGGGGTTATGGCCTCCGAGCTTGTGTTCAACACGATGCGGCCCGACCGTCTTCTGCTGGCGCTCAATTGCGCACCCCCTGACAAAAAGGACGGTACGCGCGACAACAGGCGCAACAATTTCTTTTTCGCGCAATTGCGCGGTAATATTTTCGCAGGAGGCACGGTCAACGGGTTTGAATTCTCATACATCCGGGATGAGATTGAAGCGCTCTATGAATTATCTACAACAAATAACGGCAGCCAGTTTCGATCACTGGAAATTCTGCCAGAGCATATCGTTAGATTCAGCCTGGATGACCAGCGCCGCGCACTGATTGAATCGGGCGCGCTTGTGCCCGTTAAAAACGACGATATAGAAAAAATTATTCCTTCGGTGCCGGATCGATCCCATGTCATTGAAGTCGATAATTTTCACAATGTGAAATTGTTTGTTTCACGGCACGACCGGGAAAAAATGGAAAAAGCGAAGGCCGTAAAGATTGCCTTCGGTTCGGAGTCCATTGAATTCGATCCAAGCGACACACCATTCCAGGTCATTTCATTCGACGCTTCGGTGACAGACAGCCTGTTCGCGGCTGCTCTCGGCGCCAATGTTCTTACAAGGCGTTCAAGTTCACGCATGGCGGGCAACAAATCCGTGCCAATGATCGCAACAATCCGCCAGCGCCCTGCAGAAATCAAGCCGGCCTACGATATTCCTAAAACGGGCTTTCCGGTCTATCTCGATTTTATCGATTGTTAAAAAACAGCGCCAGCTGGGCTTCGACCTGGCGGGCGATGTTGTCAAGGCTGCTCTGGCGCGCGTTCTGTTCGGTGATGCGGGTAGTGAACTGGCTTTCCAGCACGTTGTAGCTGTTGATGGCGGTGAGATCGCGGGTCAGGACAGTTTTGCCAGTCGTGGTTTCCGTCAGCGTCATGCTCGTGGTCAGGCGCAGCTGGGTGCGCGTTGCGGTCGAGCTTTTCGTGATATCGAGATCGGTTTCGCCTTCCGTGATCGGTGCGATGGTCAGTGTGTAGTGCGGATTGGCCGGGCGGCCCGCGCTGTACAGGCGATCCATCAACGCGTTGCGCAGATACTGGCCGCTCTGGTCCGGGATATTCGCGATGGCGACATCGTTGAACTGCGACGGTACGGAAGAAGACTGTTCGCCGCGCGTGGCGTAAAGCGGGGTAAAACCGCATCCGGTTGCGAGTTGCGAGTAGAGAGTTGCGAGTAAAACAAGCCAGAGTTTCTTACTCGTAACTCGCAACTGGAAACTCGCAACTTTATCCAGCCACGACATTGACGATCCTTCCCGGTACGACGATGACTTTACGAACCTGCTGGCCTTCCATGGCTTTCTGTACACCGGGTTCGGCCAGGGCCATTTTTTCGGCGGTGGCATTGTCGGCATTGGCGGGCAGGGTGATGGTGGCGCGGACCTTGCCATTGACCTGGACCGCGATGGTGACGGTGTCGGCCTGGAGCAAGCTTTCATCGGCTACGGGCCATAGCGTATCGGCGAGGATGGTTGTATGGCCGAGCGCCTGCCACAGTTCCTCCGCGAGATGCGGCATGACCGGGTTCATGCAACGGACCAGGAATTCCAGCGCTTCGCGCAATGCCCAGGCGTCGGCGCCGTTTTTCGGCTGGAAGGAGCCTATAGTGTTGGAGAGTTCGCGCAGGCGGGCGACCGCCTTGTTCATGTGAAACTCTTCGATATCGCTGGCGATGCCGATGGCGGTCTGGTGTGCCTGGCGGCGTAAGGCTGCGGCATCCGCATCAAATTGCTGCGGTTTTGCTGCGCCCTTGTCCGGCAAGGGCATGGACGGTTCGAACACCAGACGGTGCAGACGGTTGATGTAGCGCCATGAGCCTTCGATACCCTGTTCGGTCCATTCGACATCGCGTTCCGGAGGTGAGTCGGAGATGACGAACAGGCGTGTTGCGTCCACGCCGAACGTGTCCTGCAAATCTTCCGGCGCGACGACGTTGCGTTTGGATTTTGACATTTTAAGCGGGGAGCCGACGGTGACGGACGTTTTATCGCTGGTGCGCAGGGTCTTGCTGCCGTCTTTTACCACTTCGGACGGGAACAGCCATTTGCCGTCTTTATCCTTATAGGTTTCATGGATCACCATGCCTTGGGTGAACAGGCCGGCAAAAGGCTCTTCCACGTTCAGATAGCCGCAATCTTTCAGGGCGCGGGTGAAGAAGCGGGAATAGAGAAGGTGCAGCACCGCGTGTTCGATGCCGCCGATATACTGGTCGACGGGCAGCCAGTAATCGGCTTTATCTTTGGCAAAAGCCTGTTTGTCGTTGTGCGGGTCGCAGTAACGCGCGAAATACCAGCTAGAGTCGAAGAACGTATCCATCGTGTCGGTTTCGCGGGTGGCGTCCTTGCCGCAGGACGGGCATTTGACATGTTTCCATGTGGCGTGACGCGCCAGCGGATTGCCGGGCTGGTCGAAGGTGACGTCGGTGGGCAGGGTGACGGGCAAATCCTTTTCCGGCACGGGGACGACGCCGCATGCCGCGCAATGGATCATGGGGACAGGGCAGCCCCAGTAGCGCTGGCGCGCTACACCCCAGTCGCGCAGGCGCCAGATTGTGGTGCCGAAGCCCTTGCCCAGGCTCTCTATCTTTTTAATGGCGGTTTGTTTTGCGGTTTCGGCGTCCATGCCATCGAGGAAACCGGAATTGGCGAGTTTGCCGGGGCCGGTATAGGGTTCTTTATCAACTTTAAATGCTGCAGCATTTTCGCCTTCGGGGATAACCACGGGCGTGATGGGCAGTTTGTATTTTTTCGCGAAATCGAAATCGCGCTGGTCGTGCGCGGGACAGCCGAAGATCGCGCCCGTGCCGTAATCCAGCAGCACGAAATTGGCGACGAAAACGGGCAGGGCTTTGCCTTCGATAAAAGGATGCTGCACGGTGTAGCCGGTATCGAAGCCCAGTTTTTCGGCCTGTTCGATGGCAGCCTCGGACGTGCCGGTGGCCTGGCATTGTTTGATAAAGTCAGCATAGCCGGGACGTTCGCCGCCCAGTTTTTTCGACAAAGGATGGTCGGGGGCCAGTGCAACAAAGGATGCGCCGAATAGCGTATCAGGGCGGGTGGTGAAGACTTCAATTTTGTCTTCCGATCCAGTGACATCAAACTTAAATTGCAGGCCCTGCGACTTGCCGATCCAGTTTTCCTGCATGATACGGACTTTTTCGGGCCAGCGATCAAGGGTCTTCAGGCCCTGCAGCAAATCTTCGGCGTAGTGCGTGATCTTCAGGAACCACTGGTTCAGTTTGCGGCGTTCCACAGCGACGCCGGAGCGCCAGCCCTTGCCGTCCACCACCTGTTCATTGGCCAGTACCGTATTTTCAACCGGATCCCAATTGACCAGGGACTCTTTGCGGTACACCAGACCCTTTTGATAAAAGTCGATAAACATTTTTTGCTGATGTTTATAATAGGTCGGATCGCAGGTTGCGATTTCGCGGTTCCAGTCGATGCTGAGGCCCATGGATTTCAATTGCTGCGCCATCTGGGCGATATTCTGCTTGGTCCAGACGCCGGGATGAATGTTGCGTTCCAGCGCAGCATTTTCGGCGGGCAGGCCGAAGGCATCCCAGCCCATCGGGTGCAGCACGTTATACCCCTTCGCGCGGCGATAGCGGGCGACGACATCCCCCATCACGTAATTGCGGGCATGGCCGACATGGATGTTCCCGGACGGGTAGGGGAACATCTCCAGCACATAATATTTGGGCCTGGATGTGTCTTCCTTTACCTCAAAACACCGCCGGTCTTCCCAGACCTTGCGCCATTTTTCTTCGGTTTCGCGAATATTGTACCGGGTCATGCTTCCACCTTTTTCGGAATCCGTTTTATCGTATTGGCGACAGAAAAACATCAAGAAAAATTAGACTTTTTTAATTGTTTGGACATAATATAAAGCATGGCTAAAAAAGACCCCCTTCGTGCCGTCTTTAACCGCGCCGCTTTTGACAAGCGGGATGCGCAATATAGACAAGCCTTTGAATCAGCGGCATTCCAGGCCAGCCCTGCTTATAAAAAGCTGGAAACCATCTTTGCCCTGTATATGAGCCGCAGCCGGGAAATCGACCGGCTGAAGGGGGTGCAATGGTGGCACACAAAAGACAGCGAAGCACCGATTGTGGACGCTGCGACGGCGGAAATCGTGCGGCTTGAGCAGGCGCAGGCCAGGCTCCTGAACAGTCCGGAAAGCCATGTCGCCGGATTGCTGGCACAGGCAAAGGCCGAGGAGGGGCGGCTCAGCAAGGCACAGCGCGCCAATCTTCGCGAGTGCGAAAATATTTACCGTTATTACAGCCTGATGAGCGACCCTGAAACCGCCGACCTCTCACGGCAATTGACCGAGGCCGTCGGCAATGCGATGACGCTGGGTGAAAAAGCCGCTGAAATCGCCGAAAAAGACGGACGGGAAAAGGCATTCGAATTCCAGAAACCGTATATCCAGAAGGTCCTGGACCTGCGCCGCGCCATCGGTGAAAAGATGGCGGCGCGTTACGGGGGAACGCCCATGGATGCGGTTCTGGGAAAGTGGCTGCCGTATTCCCGGTACAGCACGATCGAAATGCATATAGAAGAGCTTAAAAGGGAACTGCCCAAGGCCATAGAAGCGATCCGGGAAAAACAGAAAACGCTGGAGCCGCCGCTGCCCTTGCCGCCGGTGGGGGTCAGGGCGCAGACGGCGTTCCTGAAAGAATTGCGGGACACAGTGCTGGCCTCCGCCGATTGGGATGCACGGGCGCTTGAAAAATCCGGCGTCACGCTGAAGGTGCGGACCGGCGGGGAATGGATGGCCGCTTCCGGTGAGGAGGTCATGTCGGCCTGGCAGCCGGACCGCAATAATTTCATGGCCGGGCTTTACGGCATGATGCATGAAACCGGGCATGTCATTGTAAATCTTGAGCCGCATCGCGCCGGCGTCATGAAAGACCAGCCTGCCGGCAAGGTCCTGGCAACCGATGTCGATGAAATGGCGGCGGTCCTGATGGAACATATCGTCAAGCATCCCGCATTTTTTGAAAAGCTTACGCCGCTCCTGAAAAAACATTTCGGGCAAGGACCGGAACAAAGTCTGGGGCCGGAATGGTCGCCGGAGAATTTACGCCGCCTGGCGGTCTGGCCCGATATCGACAACGAGGACTGGTGGACAACGCGCGCCATCCGGCCGGTTGGAAACAGCATATGGGCAGAGGCCGAGAAAAAACTGATGGATGGCGCCATGACCCTGGATGACATGCCAGCTTTCCATCGCGACCGATCCAGGCAGTTTCTTGGAAAAGACCACGACCCTGAATATTTTTACGATGACGGCAACTATTGGCTCGACGATTATTTCGGTTACAGCTGGTCATATCAGGCGGCAGAACATACGGCGCCTCTTGTGGCGGCGGACGCAAAAAAATCGCTGGCCAAGTCCGGGGACCCGTCTTTGGGCGATATTATAAAGACCTATGTCGACGAGGGCCGGAAGCAGATTTTTGGCGGCGGATCGACACGGACGCCGCAAGACATAGAAGCACGGATACTTAAAGGGCGTAATCCCGTGACTCTTTTTGTAAACGGACTGTTGGGTGAGCTTAACACCCTTGAACAACCATCCAGGGCCGTATCGGCCAGATCACCAAAAACAAGTCCTTTAGTCGCCTAACGGCAGGCTTATTTCGTCCGTTCAGCCTGGCTGACCCGCAACTGTCTTGCACGGGTCAGGATGGTGTCTTCCAGATCGCGGGCCATGTTGGCCGGAACAGCCGCGTCGCGCCAGCCGCCCTTGCCCAGAGTCTGCTTGAACGCTTTGACCTGAACGCCGTCGGAGCGCAGCTGGCGGTCGAGGATGAAGACATTCAGTTTGAACCGTTCATTGGTCTGGCCGGGCGGGGAGTACCAGTCGGTCAGGATGGTGCCGCCGAACGGATCGGCCGATGCTAAAGGCATAAAGGCGACCGTATCCAGCGAGGCGCGCCACAGGAAGCTGTTTACACCGATGCCGGTCGTGCTTGAATCATCGTCCGAACGCTTGGAGCCGAAGAGATTCAAGCCGTCCTTTCCGAGAACGCTGTCAGGCTTTTTATAGGGATCGCCGGAGCCTTCACGATTGGTGCTGGTGGGGTATTTGGCTTCCCTGGTCACGCCGCTGCAGGCAACAAGAGACAAAGCGGCCATAATAAATATGAAAAATAAAAACAGTGTCTGGATCTGGACTGACCGCATCGATTTTGCCCTTGCTTATATTATAGACATCAAAAGATCAGGATGTTTAGCATAGCGCCCGCCCTTGCTCAAGGCCGGGAACGCGCCTTATAAACAGATTGCAGGCCGT
Organism: Alphaproteobacteria bacterium; assembly: GCA_044220535.1. Taxonomy (GTDB): domain Bacteria; phylum Pseudomonadota; class Alphaproteobacteria; order Micavibrionales; family Micavibrionaceae; genus JBDHTS01. The sequence continues at coordinate 7,856 of JBGAQU010000010.1, forward strand.
AATAGCTTGTGGCAGAAATGCAACGGAAGAAAAAAACTTGTGCCTTTTATGCACGATCTAGATTGACGCCCCCGCTCGCAAAATGCCTTACTGTGTCCAGTTGTGGCCGTAATGGCCATGGCATTCTGAATATGTCCAGCCGGACATCGTTCTGAAATACCAAAAAACTTGATCCTTATGTGATTGGAGATACCACAATGAAAAAACTTCTCGTTGGCAGCGCTGCCATCGCACTCGGCCTGGCTGTTGCAGCTCCTGCACACGCCCAGCTGCAGCTCGGTGTAGCCGGCCACTTCAAAGGCTACGTTTCCTGGGATGATCAGGATGGCACGAATGTTGCCGCTCCTGGATTTGACGGTCAGGAACGCCACATCGATATCCTGCGCGATACCGAAGTGCATTTCACAGGCGAAACCACCCTGGATAACGGCCTGACGGTCGGCGTCCACGTCGAAGCCAGCGCCGATGCAGGCGACAGCTTCGCTGTTGATGAATCCTATGCCTACTTCTCCGGCATGTGGGGCCGCGTTAACTTCGGTGACGAAGACGGCGCAAACTACCTGTTGCAAGTTGCAGCACCTTCGGCTGACTCGAACGTTGACGGCATCCGCCAGTACGTGAACCCGGTTAACTACGGTATCACAACCCTGAGCGGCACCTTCACCAACATCGACTACGCGAACGATGCAACCCGCAACCTGGATAAAGTCACATACCTGACCCCGGTATTCTCGGGCTTCCAGGCTGGCATTTCCTACACGCCTGACACCAGCGGTTCTGCATTCACGTCCCGCTCCTTCGGCAACAGCGCCAAAAAAGACGTCGCCAACATTGGCGGTTCGGCTTATGACGCAGCTGCTCGTTGGGAAGGCACCTGGAGCAACGTCGGCATTAACCTTGGCGGCGGTTACACCTGGGTTGATAAAGAAAACGAAACCACAGGCAACGACGGGTTCAAAGAATGGAACCTCGGTGCTGACCTGAACATCGCTGCTTTCGGCGTTGGCGCGGTCTATACCGAAAACAACCGTGGCCTTTCGGGTAGCAACGACAACAAAACCTGGGTTCTCGGCGCCGACTACACAACCGGCCCGTTCAAACTGGGTGCGTCGTACCTGAACAACAAAATCGAAACCCCAGCTGTTGGTGGCGATATTGACACAGACCGCTACTCGGGCGGCGTTGTGTACTCCTTCGCTCCTGGCATGAGCTTCCGTGGTTCGGTCGGCTTCATCGATCATGAAGTTGAAGGCGCAGCAGCTGATGTTGACGCGACCTACGGTCTGCTCGGTACACAAATCAACTTCTAATCCTTCACAGGATTGGTTATCAGGAAAAGGCGCGGTTCATTCCGCGCCTTTTTCAATTTTAAGTGAGAGATGATATGCCGGATATTGATCTGAATTTTGCCGCGATCCGACAGGACATTGCAAAGGCTGGGAAAGCGGCGGGCCGCCCCGCAGGTAGCGTAAGCCTGGTGGCCGTAACGAAAACCCAGCCGGACGATGCGGTTCTTGTCGCACTCCAGACCGGGCAGCGCGTGTTTGGTGAAAACTATGTGCAGGAAGCGGAAACGCGCTGGCAAAAATTTAAACTGGAGTTCCCGGACATACAACTGCATCTGATCGGTCCTTTGCAAAGCAACAAGGCGGCGCAGGCTGTTGCAATGTTCGACTGCATTGAAACCATCGACCGGCCCAAGCTTGCCGACGCGATCGTTTCCGCGATGAAGAAGCTCAACCGCTTTCCCGCCTGTTTTATCCAGGTGAATACCGGCGCCGAAGACCAGAAGGGCGGTGTGTCCGTGGAAGGCCTGCCCGTGTTGTTATCTCATTGCGCAAGCACAGGCCTGACCATCTCCGGTTTGATGTGCATTCCGCCGCAGGACGAACCGTCCGCGCTGCATTTCGCGCTATTGCAGAAACTGGCTGCGCGTCATGGATTGAAAGGGTTAAGCATGGGGATGAGTGCCGATTACAAAAAAGCGATTGCCCTGGGCGCTACCTTCATCCGTGTCGGCACGGCATTGTTTGGGGAACGTCGGGCAAAATCCTAATAAATATCAAAGGCTGAAAAATCAACCATGGCAAGACGCTGCGGCGCAGCTGTTGAGATGGGGGATTTTGCAGGCAGGATCGGGGCGGGGGCCAGGGCGGCGAAGCTGATCGCTGTTCCAGGAAGGTCTGAAAGCGCCGTATTGGCCACGATGGCAATATCCGGTTTTTTGCCTGCGGGCTGGATAATATCGCCGTTGAAGGCAAGTGCCGTCAGGTTGCCTGCAATGTCGCGGCCTGTTTCCTCTTTAATAATCACATTAGCAAAAGACGTTGCCGCGCCTAAAGGGCCGCCATACAGCGTGCCGCCAATCACCTGTGCCACCGGCTTTATCGTATCGTTGGTCAGATAGCGGTAGACGGTACTCACCAGTGGGATGTGCTGCAGCGGGTTGACCATGTCGATGATATCGCCAAAGCCAAACGGTTCTGCTGCATCGACCACCGCATTATTTTGTGCATAGGCCCGACCTTCAGGAGAAGGCGTTGATACGCCCAGCCGGGCGTCGGCCAAGGTCTCTGAAACGCGTTCGGCCGTGCTGGGTGTGTCATCCCAGACAGGGATAGACCCGTTGATGCGGTCTTCGGGATCGCTTGTCATATGAAAGACCGGCTTACGCGCGTCTGGCAGCTGCGATGCAGCCAACCGGGCCATGCCGGGATCGGACTGAACTGGAAAAAGGGCGCGTTCAAGCATGACAGAAATGGATCCTTCCGCCTGTATAGATGCAATCAACATGCCAGGCATAGGTTAAAAAACCAATCATAACTAATTGTTTTATAATAATAATTTAAAAATTCAGATTCACAGGCATTGTAAGAAGGCAAAACCTGCCTTGCCAGAACCTGCAAAACCGGCATAGTCGGAAGCATGAAAGACTGGCCTTCCATTGATATTATTATAGAGGATACCGTCACCCGCCAGGTTCTGGAGCAAGGGGTTTCCATGGAGGGATGGTCTATCGGCGGACGGCCTCCTTCTGTCATTTTAACAGACCGTTCTGACGCCAAATCAGATCGCGCAGCAACAATCAGAATACCGGCGCAGGGTAAAATCAGATTGGGAGGCGTGCTGGAAAAATTACGGCAATCCTCAGGTACAGCTGCGCGCGCGTTGAGCGGCCATATTGAATTTGCGCATTTTTCGCTGAACCTGGGCGGCTTGTCTTTAACGGATATGCGGGATGGGCAAACAATTATCCTTACCGAAAAAGAACGCGATATATTTGTGAGACTTTATGAAGCGGGCGGAATGGCGGTGGACCGGAAAACACTGCTTGCCGATATCTGGGATTATGCGGATACGGTAGAGACTCATACGTTGGAAACGCATATTTACAGGCTAAGGCAAAAAGTGGAAGACGATCCCGCCAAACCTGTTATTGTTGTAACCGAAGGCAATGGTTATTTGCTAGGCGCCACATAGGCTTTTTCATCGTTGCTCTGGTAAATATCTAGCAATTCTTTCGCGCGGTCTGACGTATACCAGGGCGCGGAATAATTCCAGATGATATTTTTCCTTTCCTCATCCCAAAGCTCGATATTGGCGATTTTGCCCATCATCAACCACATAGGTTTCTTTTCGAGCATCATAGGTTTTGTGCGATCGATTTTTTCAGGCCTCATCCATATGTCCAGGCGCACGATCCAACTGGCGTTTTCAGAAGTCCCATATTTTTTTAAAAGTTCGTATGTTTTATCTGTGAAACGCAGAGGCTCAAAAAAACGCGCATCCGAAGGGATGACAGCTATCCAGTGGTTTCCTATATTAATTCCAAAATAGGCATTTTTTGAATTATTGACCTTTATTACTACGGTTTTATAACCGTTTTCAGGTTTTGACAGCATACCCTGTCCATTATTGATTTTATAAATATGCGCAAGAACAGAAATCTTAACCAGATCCTCGTCCAGATTAAAAAGATTGAACCCTTTTTCCAAACGATAGGTTTGTCCCTGCATCATTAACGCACGATCGGCCTCCGGCGTATCCGCATAGGCTTTGCTGTATTTTACCCATTCCTCATATCTGGGTGTCGTACCCGCCAGCTTTGAAAAAGCAAAGCCGACTTTTTCCGACATTGTATATTTGTCCTCTTCAAGAAGGGCATGGGCCGATCTGGTATAAAACATGCAAAAAAACGAGATCGCAAAAATACAAATGACGACGCCAAGATTTTTTTTCATTATAAATCCTTACATTTGGCTGCTTATGTAGCATAATACCATAATTTAAAAAAGCATCTGCCCAAGATTTTGGAAAGAACAATGGTTAAACTGCCTAAAAATAGCAACGATAAAAAATCCGGCCGTCATGGTTTAAAACCGTCTGATCAGATGTTATGGGATCATGTGGCGAAAACCGTCAAGCCTTTGGGCAATAGAAATGCGTCCGTTGTCCCGGATGCAGGAAGAAAAATTGCGAAAAAAACAAATGAAACCTTGCAAATATCCAATATGAAACCGGCGTTAAAAACCTCGACGCCTATCGATACCTCCGTGGACAAAAGGACGGAAGATCGTTTTCGAAAAGGAAAAATGGATATAGAGGCGGTCCTTGATCTGCATGGCTTGACCGTCGCGAAAGCGCAGCCGACGCTTGTCCGCTTTATATTGAAGTGTCACAGCCAAGGTTTGCGCTGCGTTCTGGTTATTACCGGTAAAGGGAAAGGTGAGAACGGCCAGCCAAGCGGCATCCTTCGCCGTTCTCTGCGCGATTGGCTGGCCGATGCAGCGCTGGCGGGCGCGATCCTTAAATGTACGCCTTCAAAACCCAAGGATGGCGGTGATGGCGCGTTCTATATTTTGCTGCGGCGGGTGCGCTGATCAAGACGCTTCGATCTGGTCGATCAGATATTGAAGGACTTTTTTGTAAATGTCATTGCTGGCAATATCGTCTTCAATGCCATGATCGATATTGGGATTGTCATTGACTTCCATAACCACGACGCCGTTATCAGTCTCTTTCAGGTCGACGCCGTACAGGCCCTTTCCGATCAGGCCCGCCGCGCGCAAAGCCACGCTCATAACATCCTTTGGTACCTTATGGATCGGAATATTGACGTGGGCTCCGGCGCGCACGCGGCCTTTTTTCTTTCCGTCCGGATGTTTGTAAACCTGCCAGTGCCCCTTTGCCATGTAGTACTGGCATGCAAAAAGCGGTTCGCCGTCCAGGACGCCGATCCGCCAGTCGAATTCCGACCCCACGAATTCCTGCATCAGGATGATTTCCGATTTTTTCAGAAGCTCGCGCGCGGCGCGGTCGAATTCTTCCGGATCGTTCGCCTTGATAATGCCGCGCGAAAAGGATCCGTCCGGGATTTTAAGGACGACGGGATAGTCTGTGTTCAATTCCAGGAACTTTTCAATTTTTCGTTCAAGGATGACCGTTTCAGGCACCGGGACTTTGTGCGCCTTCAGCAGTTCAAACAGATAGACTTTGTTGCAGCAGCGAATGATGGAGTCCGTATCGTCGATGACAGGAATGCCTTCGCGTTCGGCCTTGTCAGCGAAGCGGAATGTATGATGGTTGATGGCCGTCGTCTCACGGATGAACAATGCGTCGTATTCCAGCAGGGAGGTGTAATCGTTTTTGGTGATCGGCTCCACCCAGATGTTCATATCCTTGCCGGTTTTGATGAATTTCTGGATGGCCCGCTGGTTGGACGGGGGGAATTTTTCGGTCGGGTCCTGAAGGATGGCGATCCAGTATTTTTCATGCTTGCGGGCATTGGGCTTGCTCCAGATCGCGCCGGTGAAGGTCTCCAGCGAATCGTAGAAAAACTGGGTCTTTTCAGGGGGGATGTTGGATACGGACAAGGAATCGACCGTCTTGATCTCCCATTTGCCCTGGTGGTAGTGCAGGCTGACGGCGATCAGGGGGAAACGGAACAAATCGAACAGGCGGCGGGCGACCGGCTCCAGGCTTTTTTTCTGGGTGCGCCCGAAATAAACGTAATAGGTGCGCTCCAGCGGTTCATCCGGCGGATCCTTGAAGTATTTGGCCAGCATGCTGTTGAGTTCGGGCAAATGGGACTGGAAATTGCGTTTCCAGTTCAGCTGGATCATATTGGCGACGCTCGGGATGCAGCGCATATAACGCGCTTCCGCCAGAAGAGATACATAATATCCCTTGCCGAGATAATCGTGGTTGGTGCACAGGTTGATGACCTTCATGCGCTGCAGCTTGCGCACGTCGATGGGAAGGTCGCCCTTGATGAAATCCGTCGCCGACACAACAAGGCGCTCCGGGTGTTCCGGAATGCCGTTGGGGCCTTTATCCGTAATGATAAGGTGCTTTGTCACGCCCGATGCTGCTTATATAAAAATTACAAATAACCCGCCCCTTACAGCAACGCAAGCCCATAGTATGCCCTTGCCGCTTTTCATCATTTGTGCAATGACCGGGGATGATTTTAAAGCCGGTGGATTACATTGCAGACCAGGAAAGGCAGGGACGGCTGACGTCTTCCGCAAAAATACCGGAATTGAATGCCGAAGTGTGGCGCGGTTATCTGCGGCTTTACGATGACTGTATCGGCCCGTCCGGCGAGCTTGACATTATTGTCCCGGAAAAAGGCCCGGGACTTTATTGCGACCCGCTGGGCGGCGGCAAAATCTGCAACTGGGCGTTAATGGGTCCCATATCGCACCCGGTCCTGCCTTTCACAGCCGATGAAATCATCAAGGCGGCGCCTGCCATAGACGCAACGCTCAGGGGCATGGATCTGGACGGGCTGCTGACCGATACGTTTGTGGTGCAAGGCGAGGCGAATGAAGACCAGGCCCGGCATTTTATCTGGATCAACAGCCCGCGCGCCGCGATCCAGGATACGTTCGATGCCTACGCGCAAAGCTTACCCGCCGCGCGCCGCAAGCAGATGCGCCGCCTGTACCGCCAGTATAACGACGATCCCGCGATCAGGTTTGAATTTTCCGCCGACCTGCCCGGATCCGCCGAGGTGGAATATATAAAAAAGCACACATATGCGCGCTGGGGCGAAGATGCCGCCTATGCGCTTGTCCAGACATTGTGGCCGATGGCCGCATCCGCGATTATACCGGAGGCGGTGCGGTACATGCGGGTTTATAAAGACGGGGACCTGGTTTTTTTAAATAGCTACATCCTGCGCGGGGATGTCCTGACATCCCAGTCGACGACGCGAAACGAGGATGTTTTTTTAAGCGGTCTAGGGGTCATGATCGATTTCAAGGCGATCGAACTTTTATCAGGGCAGGGTGATATCCGTTTCCTCGACCCCACATGCCGCACAGGGCTGGACGACCCGGATTCCATTGGAATCGCCAAGCGAGAAGTCGTCAACAGCGATGCGCTAAAGCCGATCCTAATGGTCGGCGGGAAAAATCCTGATCCCGCCCTTCCTTATTTCTGTAAGGGCTGGCATATGCCCGATCGAGCCGCTCATTTGGGAAGAACCGCCAATGATTAATTTTCAGTCATCCGCATTTTGAAAGCATCACGGCCATCATCGTAATACGCCTCGATGCGGCTATTGATACGGAATCCGTATTTTTCCAGCAGATGAATGGTTTTTTTGTTATCGACCGCCACATGGGCGTTGATCGCCTTATAGGGGGACAAAGCCAGCAATCTTTGCTTGAGATAGTAGCTTATGCGACCAAGACCCAGCCCCTGGCAATCGGGGTGTACGCATGTGGTGTTGCCGTACAGGCTGCGGGTACGACGGTTTGCCTCCAGCAAAATATAGCCTGCAAGAGCGTTGTCCTTATCCCGACGGAACACAAAAAAAGCGCAATGGGCGCGTGTCAGGAAATACAGGATTTCCTGGCGGTCCGGAACATCGTAATCGAAACAGGCCGCAGCCAGGTCGAGCAGTCCATCCAGATCGTCCGGCCTGGCGAGGTCGATGCTGTAGCCGTCGGGGACACCACCGGTCTTTTCCACGTCGGCAATGACCCGGCGCAGGTCATGCACGGTCAGGCGCGGAAGGGTGTCGGATTGTTTGGTCATGTGCTTTTTAGACATGCGTCATAGGATAAATTTGCTCAAATCGGCATTTTTCGCGAGTTCACTCACATGCTCCCGCACATAGGCAGCCGTGATGCGGATGGTTTCCCCGGAGCGGTCGCTGGCGGAAAAGCTGATATTGTCCAGAAGTTTTTCCATTATGGTCTGAAGGCGACGGGCGCCGATGTTTTCAACCGTCTCATTCACCTGGAAAGCCAGGCGGGCGATTTCGTCGACCGCGTCGTCGTCGAAGTCCAGGGTGATGTTTTCGGTGCCGATCAGGGCTTTGTATTGCTTCAGCAGGCATGATTCAGTTTCGGTCAGGATGCGTTTGAAATCCGCCTCCACCAGCGCGTTCAGGCTGACGCGGATCGGCAGGCGGCCCTGCAGTTCAGGCAGGAGATCGGACGGTTTGGCCTGATGGAACGCGCCGGAGGCGATGAACAGGATATGGTCGGTCTTCACCTGGCCGTGCTTGGTGGCGACGATCGTGCCCTCGATCAGGGGCAAAAGATCGCGCTGCACGCCTTCGCGGCTGACATCGCCGCCGCGATGGTCGGATCTCGCTGCGATCTTGTCGATCTCATCAATGAAGACGATGCCGCTTTGCTGCACCAGGTCGATGGCGGCGGCGGTGATCTTTTCCTCATCCAGCAGCTTGTCGGATTCCTCCGCGATCAGGATATCGTAGGATTCGCCGACGCTCAGCTTGCGGCGCTTGGTACGTCCGCCCATCGCTTTGCCCAGCATATCGCCGATGTTCAGCATGCTCATTGATGCACCCGGCATGCCGGGGATTTCCATGCTGGCCATGGGGTCGGATTTGTCCTGGATGTCCAGTTCGATATCCTTGTCGTCCAGTTCCCCCTTGCGCAGCTTCTCACGGAAGGAGGCGCGGGTGGATTCGCCGGCGCTATCGCCGACCAGCGCATTCAGGACGCGGTCTTCAGCATATTGCTCCGCCTGCGCCATCACGAATTTGCGGAAGCGTTCCCGCACCATGTGCATGCCGATTTCGACCAGGTCGCGGATGATGGATTCGACGTCGCGGCCGACATAGCCGACTTCAGTGAATTTCGTGGCTTCCACTTTCAGGAAAGGGGCCTGGGCCAGGCGGGCGAGGCGGCGGGCGATTTCGGTCTTGCCGACACCGGTCGGGCCGATCATCAGGATGTTCTTGGGGTAGATTTCGTCCTGCAAATCCTGCGGCAGCTGTTGGCGGCGCCAGCGGTTGCGCAGGGCGATGGATACAGCACGCTTGGCATCAGCCTGGCCGATGATATTGCGGTCGAGTTCAGAGACGATTTCCCGCGGGGTCAGAGCCGATGTGGCTGTTTCGCCGGGGGTAGAGGCTTTGGATGTTTTCATGGGAGTGAAATTAAGCATTTACGCCCAAAAGTCAATTTTACGGATCGCCGCTTCCGCGTTGCAACAGGCTCGAAGCGGGTGTAGCATCAGGCAAGACCAGAAGAAAGCGCTCTTTAAGGCCGATCATGACCGCATCCCCATTGTCTTCCGAAGACCAGGACACCGGCACCCTCCGCAAACCTGATTTTAAGGCCCTTGTCCTTGGCTGTCTTGGCGTCGTTTACGGCGATATCGGCACCAGCCCGCTTTATGCGTTCCGGGAAGCGGCGTCCCATGCGGTGGGGCAGGACCCCAGCATGTGGGGTATTCAGGTTTTGGGCGTCCTGTCGCTGATCATCTGGGCGCTGATTGTTGTCGTTACCCTTAAGTATGTATTTATCCTGCTGCGCGCCGATAACAAGGGCGAAGGCGGGATCCTGTCGCTAATGGCGCTCGGGCAAAAAGCGATCGGCAAGCGGTACGGGCTGGTGTTTTTCATGGGGATTGCGGGCGCGGCGCTGTTTTACGGCGACGCGGCCATCACCCCGGCCATATCGGTGCTGTCGGCGGTCGAAGGATTGGTTCTTGTGACCCCGGCTTTTGAGCATGTTGTCCTGCCCCTGTCCATCTTGATCCTGATCGTGTTTTTCATGGAACAGAAGCGCGGCACGATGAAAGTATCTGTGCTGTTCGGGCCGATTATGGCCGTATGGTTTATAACCCTGGCTGTGATTGGCGTATTCCAGATCGTCAGGGTGCCGGACGTGCTGTGGGCGCTAAGCCCGCATTACGGAATCATGTTGCTTTATACCCATTCCGGGATTGCCATGGCGGTGATCGGCGCGGTGTTCCTGGCGGTGACGGGGGCGGAGGCGCTGTATGCCGATCTCGGTCATTTCGGGCGCAAGCCCATCCAGGCGGCCTGGCTGTTTGCCGTATTCCCCTGTCTTGTCCTCAATTATATGGGCCAGGCGGCGTTGGTGCTGGCCCAGCCCGAGGCGATCAAGAATCCGTTTTATTTGATGGCGCCGGGCTGGGCGCTTCTGCCCATGGTGGGGCTTGCGACGCTGGCCACGATCATTGCCAGCCAGGCGGTGGTGACGGGCGCGTTTTCGATCACCCGCCAGGCGATCCAGCTGGGCATGCTGCCGCGCCTGCGCGTGCTGCATACATCGGCGCTACATGAAGGGCAGATTTATATGCCGAAGGTTAACCGCCTGCTGTTGGTTGGCGTATTGTTTCTTTGCTGCCTGTTTAAAAATTCCAGCGCCATCGCTTCGGCCTATGGCATTGCCGTCACCGGCACGATGATTGTCACGACCGCGCTGGCCTATTTGTTCGTACGGCATGTATGGCATAAAAAACGCATCGTGGCCTTGGCGATCGTCCTGCCATTCCTGATGGTGGAAGGCGTGTTCCTGATCGCCAATCTGCAAAAGGTCATGGATGGCGGTTATGTGCCGCTGATGTTTGCCGCGGCTCTTTGCGTTATGATGTGGACCTGGGTGCGGGGATCGAATTATCTGTACGAGCACGACCATCATAAGACCGTGCCTCTATCGGACCTGACCGAGATTTTGGACCGCGACATGCCTAAGCGCGTGCCGGGCACGGCGATTTTCCTGACCAGCGATCCGTTGAAAACGCCGATGGCCTTGCTGCAAAACCTGCGGCACAATAAAATTTTCCATGAACGCAATATCATCCTGACCGTCATCACCACCCATACGCCGAAGGTGAATGACAGCCAGCGCATGATCGTGGAGCATGTTACGTCCGCCGTCACCCGCATTATCCTGATCTTCGGATACATGGAAACGCCGGACGTGCCGCGCGCGCTGCGCCTCGCGGACCATCACGATGTCGAGATCAATATGAAGGAAGCGTCCTTCTTCCTGGGCAAGCGGTCGATCGTGTCATCCTCCGCGCACAAGCTGCAGCAAAGGCTGGCCAAGGCGTGGAACCATGAAGCGCTGCCGCAGGCCAGCCGCATATGGTTCGGCATGAAAAAAGCCGACAAGAAGAAGTTGGCGCATATCGGCCTGCCGCAGTGGCAGGACCATGTTTATATCGCCATGGCGCATGCATCGGTGGCGGCCACGGATTTCTTTAAAATCCCGCGCAGCCAGGTGGTCGAGCTGGGGACCCAGCTTTCGATATGAGATGCGGGATTGATTGCAGGGATAATGAGGTAAGAACAGGTTCATGAGTATCAGCCATGCTGCGGACGGCGAGTCCCTTCAAAAAAAATCGCTGAACTGGAAATTGACGCTGGGGTGTATCGGCGTCGTCTATGGCGATATCGGCACCAGCCCGCTTTACGCGTTCCGGGAGGCGGCGAAGCATGTCGGTGAAGGAAAAACGATCGAACCCCTGGAAATTTACGGGCTTTTGTCGCTGATCATCTGGATCTTGGTGATCAACGTTACGCTGAAATATGTTTTATTCCTTCTGCGTGTCGACAATAAGGGCGAAGGCGGCAGCCTGGCGCTGATGGCGTTGGCGCGCAAAGCCGCGGGACGGTTTGCGGGATTTGTGTTTTTCCTTGGCATTCTGGGCGCCTCACTGTTTTACGGGGAGGCGGCGATCACGCCCGCGATTTCAGTGGTGTCAGCCGTTGTAGGCATGGAGCGTGTGACGCCTGCGTTCAAGCCCTTTGTCTTGCCTATCGTGATCGTCATCCTGATTTCGTTGTTCTGGGTTCAGAGGAGCGGGACAGAAAAGGTTTCGAATTTTTTCGGGCCGATCACGGCGTTCTGGTTTTTGAGCATCGGGGCGCTGGGCGTCAGCTGGATCATCGGTCATCCGGCAATTTTTCACAGCTTTAATCCTTATTACGCGCTTTCCTTCCTCCTGACGCATGGGAAGCTGTCCATGGTGGTGATGGGGGCCGCGTTCCTGGCGGTGACGGGGACGGAAGCCTTATATGTCGACCTTGGCCATTTCGGGCGCAAGCCGATCCAGCGCGCGTGGATCTTTCTGGTTTTTCCGTGCCTGGTGCTGAACTATCTGGGGCAGGGGGCGTTGCTGCTGCAAAACCCCGAAGCCATCGACAATACGTTTTTCCTGCTGGCGCCGGAATGGATGCTGGCGCCGTTGATCCTGCTGGCCACGGTCGCCACCATCATAGCCAGCCAGGCGGTGATCACGGGCGCGTTTTCAATGGCGCAGCAGGCGATCCAGTTCGGTTTGTTGCCGCGCATGGAAATCCGCCATACATCGGTGAATCAGGAAGGGCAGATTTACATGCCCAAGATCAACCGCACATTGCTGATGACCGTGCTGTTGCTCTGCGTGATTTTCGGCAGTTCCAGTTCGCTGGCCTCAGCCTATGGCTTTGCCGTCAACGGCACGATGATCGTGACCACGCTGCTGGCCTTTATCGTGGTGTGGCGGGTATGGAAGAAGGGACCTCTGTTCGCGGCCTGCGTCACCTTTCCGTTCCTGTGCATCGAACTCGTGTTCCTGTGGTCGAACGTGTTGAAGCTGCTGGATGGCGGTTTCGTGCCGTTGATGCTGGCCAGCTTTATCGTGCTGCTGATGACGATCTGGGTGCGCGGTACGCGTTACCTGTACCGCAAGGCGCATATTCGCACGGTGGCTCTGACCGATTTGCTGGAGACGCTGGACCGGGAGGCGCCGGCGCGGGTCGACGACGCGCACAACGTGATCCTGACCGTTGTCACCACCCATACGCCGAAAGTGTCGGATGAGCAGCGGTTTATCATCGAACATCTGTCGTCATCGGTCATGCGGATGATCCTGATTTTCGGGTTCATGGAAACGCCGAACGTGCCGCGGGCGTTAAGCATTGCGCGGCGGGAATACGGGCTGGATATCAACCTGCAGGACGCGACGTTCTTCCTGGGCCGCCGTTCGATTATTTCTTCCCATACACATCAGGCGCATGACGAACTGATCCATGCCTGGCAGAAGGAAGCGCCGCCGCCGAAACGGCGGAATACGTCACTGTGGCGCGTCACGCCGCATCACGGGTTGCCGGAATGGCAGGACCATATCTATATCGCGCTGGCGAATTCGGCGGTGACGGCGACGGATTTCTTTCATATCCCGCGCAACCAGGTGGTGGAGATGGGCACGCAGATCGCGGTATAGAATATGATCAGGCAGGCTGAAGAATGGATTTTTTAATTGGTCGTAATTGTTTTGCCGCTGTCAGCGCATCCAGAAGAAAGACCGGCGTCTCATACTGCACATCCACATAAGAAGGCAGAGTATCCAGCGGTGTTCCCCAATGGATATATGCCGTATGAATTCCAAGACGATGTGCCATTTCAAGATTGGCGAGTGTGTCTTCTGCCATCATGGCTTCTTCAGGAGCGATCCGCGCAAATGCAAGGGCTGCTTCAAACATATGGGGGTCAACATGCTTGGCGAGAAAATTCGCGCGCTCCAGTGACAAAATCATGCTGAAGAAATCCGTGATTTCCAGCTTGCTTAAAGCACGTGCGGCGAAGTTCATATGAGAATGGGTCAAGGCAACCATTTGTATGCCCTGGCCGGCGGCACGCCGAAACGCTTCTTTCAGTTCAGGCTGGGTTTCAATATGATCGACCGAATGCGATGCGTGAAATTCTTCATGCAGCCTGCGCGGACAAAAGCCGAATTGTTCGGCTGGGGTTGTATAGCTATTGCCATGTTTTTGATACGACTCAAGGCAAATTCGCAATGCTTCTTGCAAGTCGATGCGGCCCTGTACTAAATCGACAAGCACTTTGGCCTGTTCGGCACGCAAACTTTTCAAAAATGCTTCGGTATAGGGGTAAAGCGTCCCGTCAACGTCGAAAAATCCGGCCCTGATTTTGGAAAGATCCATGTGGTCCTACCTGCTTTTGTACAGTCTATAGCAAAGACCGGGCCAAAAACGCAAATTTCAGGTGTGGTGCGGCGCGTCAGAGGCTTTCCAGCACGATGTTGCCGTTGGTATAGACACAGATATCGCCCGCGATTTTCATGGCTTTGCGGGCGATTCCTTCGGCATCCATATCGTCCCGGTCATAAAGGGCGCGTGCGGCGGCCAGGGCGTAATTGCCGCCTGAGCCAATGCCGATAATACCGTCTTCGGGGTCCACCACATCGCCCTGGCCGGTCAGGATCAGGGAGGTGGTTTTGTCACAGACCGCCATTAAGGCCTCCAGACGGCGGAGATATTTGTCCGTCCGCCAATCCTTGGCCAGTTCGACGCAGGCGCGGGTCAGCTGGCCAGGATGGGCTTCCAGCTTGGCTTCCAGCCGTTCGAACAGGGTGAAGGCATCGGCAGTGGCGCCCGCGAAACCTGCGATAATGTCGCCCTTGGAGCCCAGGCGCCGCACCTTTTTGGCGTTGGATTTCAGGATGGTCTGGCCCATGGATACCTGGCCGTCGCCCGCGATGACCACGCGCCCGTTTTTGCGGACGGACAGGATGGTGGTGGAATGCCACTGGGACGGGTTCATGCTATCGGCGACCATGAAAAGCCTTTCGGATCAGACGCTTGTATATAAAGATGTCAATTATATAGCATGACAGTTTGATGTTATCAAACGCATGAGATTTTTAAGATTTAAAGATCCAGTCTCTTCCAAGTCAAAATTGAAAAGCCGTGCCTGAAATGATAAAGTGAGCCATGATTCAATTGCTGCGCGCAAAAAGTATCATTTCATCCATTTTTAATGGCCTGGCGACGGCTGAAGATCGTGCTGTTAGGCAATGCGGTGTGGCCCTGCATGAGGCGGAACTGGTCTGTGAAGGAGTCATCCATATCCGGGCTTTGCCAAAGGCTGAAAAAGCTGAATTGCTGCACGACCTGACAGAGTTCGGCCTGGATGCGCTGCCGTTTGTCGTCGCGCTCAGCCCGTCGACCGGCCTAGTCATTACCGTTGGCAAAATGGCGGAAGGGCTTTATCAGCATGCAGGGGACGGACACACAGTCTTACGTGTTTTTGCCGATGCGTGTGTTGATGTGGCTTCCGACCCGTTGTCGGCGGCGATGTCGGGGATAGACGTGGCGCGTGATTTAGAGCATGCCGGAAAAATCTGGGAATTGAACCA
>JBGAQU010000010.1:23302-45306 GCA_044220535.1 Alphaproteobacteria bacterium
GAGCTTTCTGCGCTGTCCATCAACCCCGCCACGGCAAACCCGATAATATTGCCATTCGCGTCGAGCAAGGGTCCACCGGAATTTCCCGGCTGGATCGTCACGTCGGACTGGATGAAATCCTGCCGTGTGCCAAGCATAGGGAAGTTTTTACGCAAGGCGCTGACGATGCCGGAGGTGACGCTGTCCTGCATCCTTGCCTGCAGCGGCGCGCCGATCGCATAGACGCGTTCACCGACGCCCGGCCATTCTTTTCGCACAGGCAGAACCATGACGGGGCCGGGCAGGGGGTCGAGAGGCCGGATCCAGGCGACGTCGCGCATTTTGTCGCGCTTCACCACTTCACCGACCAATGACTTGTCGCGGTCAGACAAAACAATACGGACATTCTGCGCGTCGCCCACGACATGGGCGTTGGTGAGGATATCGCCGCGCGCGCTGATAAAAAAGCCGGAGCCGTGGCCGATGCCGCCCTGTACCATCACGGCAACGCGGCGCGCTTCCTCGGCTTGTTTAGGGAAGGGGGTGATTGACAAGATTTTATGGTCACCGGGCATGAAAATATCGCCGGCGTCAAAGCGCCTGGGGCGAGGTTTAGGAGACGCGTCATCCTTCGCCGGTTTCAGGCCATGGACGATCAGGTTGCGGAAGGCGGGATCTGCTCCGAGGTTATGTGCCGCCATGGCAAAAGCGTCGCGGGTCAGAAGGGTGGTGCCTTCCGGATTCGGGACTTCGCGTTTCGCATAGCCTTCGCTTTCCGCTTTCATCACGGTCGAGCGGCGCAGGGCGTCGTAAACATGCCAGCGGACTTTCATATAGAGTTCACCGCGCAAGCCGGGGCGTGGTTCGTACCAGAAGCCCTTGAAGCTGTTGCCTGCACATAAGTCGGAATCGAGCATCGTGATTTCCGCGCCGATGCGGTATTCGGAACGCAGCATATCGTCGTCCAGTTCTTCATCGAACATCAGGTCGATGCGGCCAGACACGTCATAGCCCTCGGCCTGCATGGTGTCGCGAAAGGCTTCCTTCATTTCAGGCTGTGAAATGGACTCGCCGATATCACCGCGCTCCAATTGCGTGCGCAACAGGCACCAGCCGGACCCGATGCTGCCGACATCCGCGCCGATGGGGAGTTTGTAGCGCACTTTGGACAGCATCATAGGGGCGGGGTGATCAGACTCCTCGATCGGCAGGGCCGGTTTGTAGGTTGCAACCTGAATGCTGGAACAAGCAGTGAGGGTGAAAAGGATGAAGGATAGTATAATGCGAAGGATCATAGGACCAAAAAAAGTTCAACCACGAATGGACACGAATATACACGAACGAAGCGGGATAAAAAACGTGAATTATTGGAACGGAACAGCTAAAACCTTGCGGCGCATCATAAAAATATAAATGGTCCGGACGCTGTTTTGCTGCATAAATGCGTTATAATAGATGAAGATCAGCATCCATCCGGGGGGATTATCGCCGATGCAGGACCAGACCAATATCCAGACCCTGCCGCCTTCGCCCAGTGTCGAGCATCTGACCGAAATGACGGGATCGGATCTCAATGACCTGTGCGACGCGACCGACGCCGCAATTAAGGCCGGGGGCGGTTTCGGGTGGCTGAAGCTGCCCGCGAGGGATATTCTGGAACGATACTGGAAGGGCGTGTTGGCGATGCCGCAGCGCATGCTGTTCGTGGCGCGGCTGGACAATGTGATCTGCGGCACGGCGCAGCTGGTCCTGCCGCCGAAAAACAATGAGGCGCAGAGTTTTGCGGTTCACTTGACCACCAATTTCATCGCGCCCTGGGGGCGCGGGCACGGGCTGGCGCAGATGCTGCTGGACGCGGTGGAGAAAAAGGCCGTGGCAGAAGGGTTTTCCGTGATCAACCTGGATGTCCGCGAAAGCCAGGAAGCGGCCATCAAGCTGTATGAAAGCCGGGGTTACACGCTGTTCGGGACGCATCCGTTTTATGCGAAAGTGGACGGGCAGCCGGTGCAGGGGCGGTATTATTACAAGGCGCTTGGCGGGGGCTAAACCCCTTGAAAATATGCGCGGCTGCGCTACATATTTTCCATGATGAACATATACAAAAAAGACGCTCTGGGCCATGCCGATCATGGGTGGCTGCGGACGAATTTCCATTTCAGTTTTGCCGACTATCACAATGACAATCGCATGGGCTTCGGCCCCTTGCGCGTGATCAATGATGACTGGATCAAGGCTGGCAGCGGCTTTCCCATGCACCCGCACCGGGATATGGAGATTATCACCTATGTCCGGTCCGGCGCGGTGCTGCATCAGGACAGCCTGGGCAATGAAGGGCGCACGGGCGCGGGCGACGTGCAGGTGATGACGGCGGGTACCGGCATCATGCATGGTGAACGCGCGGACCCGGATGGGGACACGACGCTGTTCCAGATCTGGATCAAACCGCGGGCCCGCAATCTGCCCCCGCGCTGGGACCAGGCGGAGTTTCCGAAGGCGCCGGTGAAGGATAAGCTGGCTTTGCTGGTGTCGGGCCGCGATGCGGATACAGGCAAGGGTGCGTTGTCCATCAACCAGGATGCCGCGATCTATGGCGGGCGGCTGGAGACGGGCACGTCGATCCGTCATGCGCTGAAGGGTCCGGCCTATATCGTGCTGTCTGAAGGCAATGCGCGTGTCAACGGGCAGGATTTGTCCAAAGGCGACGGCGCGGAGATTGAAGACGACGATGTGTTGACAATCGAGGCCTTGGATAATTGCGAACTTCTTGTTATTGAAGTATAGGCTTCATTTATCAAGAAGGCGCGCCCATGTCTTACGACACCAATAACATCTTTGCGAAGATCCTGCGCGGGGAGATTCCCTGCAACAAAGTGTTCGAGGATGAGCATGTGCTGGCGTTCCGGGATTTATATCCCAAAGCGCCAGTGCATGTCCTCGTGATTCCCAAGGGCGCGTATATCAGCCAGGCGGATTTCGGCGCGAAGGCGAGCGCGGCGGAAATTACGGCGTTCTATCGGGCGGTTTCAGGTATCGCAGAGAAAGAGGGCTTGACCGAAACGGGGTTTCGCACGATTGCCAATACAGGCGTGAATGGCGGGCAGGAAGTGCCGCATTTTCATTTGCATCTGCTGGGCGGGAAAAGAATTGGGCCGATGGTGGCGGAGTAGGTTTTTTTAACCACGAATGGACACAAATAAGCACGAATAAGAAAGGTTAAAACACGGAGGCCCGGAGATCCGGAGAATAAGAATTTTTTTCCGGACCTCCGCGTAAAAATATTTTTTCTTTTTATTCGTGCTTATTTGTGTCCATTCGTGGTCAATTTTTTCTAAACCCGTTGCATCACTGGAAATTCGATGACGTTGCCTTTTATCGCGGCGCGGCGATTGACGGGCAGGCGGTGTTGTTCGAGTTTTTGTTCGGCGATGTCGATATGGGCGGTGGCCTGGGCCGCGAGAAGGTCGCAGAGTTTCGCGGCGATGCCGGGTTCTTCGGGCAGGTCGGCCAGCGTCGCCTCCAGCAGATGCGCCATGGATTCCAGATCTTCGGGAATAAAACTTAAAGCCGTGGCAACATGATCTTCGTCGATGGGCGCGCCGCTGTCTGTCGCCAGCCATAACGCGCCGTAATCCTCCACAATTTTGTCCGCCCCAATGCGCAGCATGCGAGCCGCGGGCAGTTTCCCGCAATGGGCTGAAAGATTTTGTGCACACAGGGCGATACAAAGCAGGGCGGTATCCGGCTCCAGGTCGCTCAACACTGTATTGAACCCGTATTCGGTGACATCATCCAGGCGTTCATTGCCGCGCAGGATCTGCCCGGTGATCACAGGCACGACGAAACGCGTATGCAGTAAAGCCAGTTGTTGATCCGATAGCATGTCACGTCTCCCGTCTTTTGTGCCGTATCCTGTAACGGTTGTAGCGGGTGGGTGGTAAAGAGAGGCTTAACAGGTAAAACAATTTTAGAAGGTTATGAACAATGCGCTCTTTTCAAGCGGTTGTTTTCTATTTGTTCCTGTGTCATAAAACCTGATCATTTCAGCTTGAGGTTTTGCATTGGTAGCCCGCGTCCGCACAGTTTCGTTTCATGGGGTTCAGGTCAGGGATATTGACGTGGAGGTGCAGATCTCCAGCGGGTTGGTGGCATTTACAATTGTGGGACTGCCGGATAAGGCGGTGGCGGAGAGTAAGGAGCGTGTGCGGTCGGCGTTGCATTCGCTGGGCTTAAGTCTTCCTGCGAAGCGGCTGACGGTCAATCTGGCGCCTGCCGATCTGGCGAAAGAAGGCAGCCATTACGATCTGCCGATTGCGCTGGGGCTGTTATCCGCGATGGGTGTGGTGCCGCAGGATGCGCTGCAGGATCTGGTGGTCTTGGGTGAATTGTCGCTCGATTCCATGATCCGGCCTGTCGCCGGGGTCCTGCCCGCCGCCATGCATGCGGCCACCAATGATAACCGGCTGATCTGCCCCGGCGCGTGCGGCGGGGAGGCAGCGTGGGTCGGCGGCATCGATATTCTGGCGCCGCGCGATTTGCTGCAGCTGATCAACCATTTCAAGGGGACGCAGGTGCTGTCCCCGCCCAAGGCGTTTTTGTCGGACGGGGCGGATCGCGCCGGGCCAGACCTTGCCGATGTGCGCGGGCAGGAAACCGCCAAGCGCGCGCTCGAAATCGCTGCGGCGGGCGGGCATAATTTATTGATGATCGGGCCGCCGGGTTCGGGCAAGTCGATGATGTCGGCCTGTCTGCCGGGGATACTACCACCGTTGTCGCCGCGTGAGGCGCTGGAGGTATCGATGGTGCATTCGTTGGCGGGGACGCTGCCGGAAGGCGGGCTGTTGAAGCATCGTCCGTTTCGCGATCCGCACCATTCGGCGTCGCTGCCTGCGCTGGTCGGTGGCGGGGCAAAAGCAAAACCGGGGGAGATTTCACTGGCGCATCATGGTGTGTTGTTTCTGGATGAACTGCCAGAGTTTCAGCGGGCGACGTTAGAGTCTTTGCGTCAGCCTCTGGAGACGGGGGAGGTGTCGATTGCCCGCGCCAACCATCATGTCACCTATCCGGCGCGGTTTCAGTTGATCGCCGCCATGAACCCGTGTCGCTGCGGGCATTTAGGCGATGCCGATCTGGAATGCACGAAGGCGCCACGTTGTGCCGGGGATTATCAGTCAAAGATTTCGGGGCCATTGCTGGACCGGATCGATCTGCAGGTGGATGTTCCGGCGGTGACGATCGGGGATTTAAGCCAGGCGGTATCCAAGGCAGAACCGTCTTCGGCGGTGGCGGCCAGGGTCGCGGCGGCGCGTGCGCTGCAGCATAAACGCCAAAACGGGGTTTTGAATGCCCATATCGCCGCAGCTGACCTGGAAACGGCCATCGGGCTGGAAGACCCGGCCAGGGAATTGTTGACCAGGGCGGGGGAACAGCTGAAACTCTCGGCCAGAGCCTATCACAGGCTGCTCCGCGCGGCGCGGACGATTGCCGACCTGGAAGGCGCGGAAACCGTGGCCCGGGCCCATGCGGGGGAGGCTTTATCGTACCGGCGGCTCAAAACCGGGTGATTTGCCTTTTTCTGTCAAAACGCGATAAAATGGAATAAGTTGCGCTTTTCAGGCGTTGGTCGCCTGTCAGGCATAATGATGGGGTTTTGAGGGGCTATGGCTCTTTTGGGCGGTGTATTTGGGAAAGCTGCTGCTGTCGGCGTGATCGCCGCAGGGCTTTCCATTGCCCCGGCGGATGCCTCCATCGACAGCCGCGACAAGATTGAACAGCAAAAACCAGGCGCCATGGACGTTGTCATGGACCGGCTGATGGGCGGGCTGAATTATGAGATGAAAGCCCCGAGTGCCCCTACCAACACGATCGTCGCTGATGCGCGCCAGCAGACATCAAGTGTCCCCAATGCCAAAGGATTATTTAATGCGGCCGTCGTCGCTTCGCAGGAACTGGGCCAGAACATCGCCGATGTGACGGCGGCGCTGGACGCCAAGCCGGATACAAATAAACTTCGTGCGGATACGGCCCCTGTTGCAACGGCGGATGTTGGCAAGATTGATCGGGATACCGCCGCGAGAGGCCAGGTGGCCGATAAGGCGATGGCGGCAGTCAATAAGCTGAAGGACGTTGCTCAGAACACCGGAAAACCTTCTGTATCCGGTCTTGCCGCCAATTCATTTGCAAGTGCGGCGGTGGGTGCGATCGCCACCTCTGTGGGTGCGCCGCCGCGCATGGTTGCGGCTGCACAAATGGCTTTTGATGCCACGCAGGCCGTAGCGGCCAATGGGGCCGGCACATTCGGCGCTACGACACCGTCTACGCTTTCCGGATCGTTCAACAGTCGTGAGAAAGGTGCGCGTGCGCAAATGACACCAGGCTATACAGCCAGTGTCAGCGCACCGCAACCAACGCAACAGGCTCAAGCGCCAAAACCCGTTGAAATCGCAGGCCGGGAAGATCTGTATGGCCGCGCCACCCTGGCAGGGGATGGCTTGAACGGTATCGCCAGTTTGAAAATAGATGGTAAAGGGCTTGATGCCCTACAGGGAAATGTTGGCGCCATGACCCGCGATGCGCGGCAAGCCCGCCAGACCATGGATCTGATTGCCATGAACGGCTTCAAGGTCGATTTGGGCGAAGCGGGCAGCCAGCTTGGCGCTGGCCGCATTTCCGCACGCCAGATGGATCCGCTGGTGGCGGCCAATACGCCTGTCACCATCCGCCCATTGGCTCCGCGCTCGCCGGGCATGAGCATGGGTGGCAGCTTTGCCTAATTCTGGCAATTTACCTTATCCCATATTTCCTCTTTGTCGATTTCTGACTTGTGATAAGGTTTGTTAACTTTATTCAGGCAAGACTACATTCCAATGCATTATGAACATGATAAAAAACAGGCCAAGGACTTTTCGGATGCCGCGCTGGAGCGGATCCAGCGGGAGGGGCTGTCGGCAACGCCCGACGTCTATGAACTCTGGTATTGCTATTTTTCCGGGCAGAGCGCCGAAGTCGCCCGCGCCATCGACATACTGGTCGCCAACAAGCAGAGAATCACCGAAGACCGTTGCCGGGAACTGTATCACCGTTTTCTGAGCGATGCGCGCAATGAGGAAGCCGTGCGCCGCGCGGGCGACCAGATCAACGCGACATTGAAAACGGTCAGCGGCGTGGTCAGCGACGTTAAAAATGCGACGACGGCCTACAGCACGAAACTGGTGGGCGTTTCCACGCGCATCGATTCCGCAAAGGACCCGGCGCAGCTGAAAACCGTGTTGAACGATATGATCAGTGACGCCAAAGGCATGATCGAACGCAATCAGGCGCTGGAGCAGGAGTTGGATCGATCCAGTCAGGTGATGCAGGAATTGCAGCGCGATCTGGAGGCCGTGCGCAAAGAGGCGATGACGGACGGGCTGACCGCCCTGTCCAACCGCAAGGCGTTCGACGTCGCGATTAAACGCGTGGCTGAGGAAAGCGCAGAAAACGGCGCGACCTTCTCCCTTCTGATGCTCGACATCGATTATTTCAAAAGCTTCAACGATAATTTCGGCCACCAGATCGGGGATCAGGTACTGCGCCTTGTCGCGCGGACGCTGACCGATGGCGTGAAAGGGCGGGATATTGCCGCGCGTTACGGCGGAGAGGAATTCGCGATCATCCTGCCGGATACGCCGCTGGATGCGGGCGTACATGTGGCGAACGCCTTGCGCCGCGCCGTTGCGATCAAGGATGTGATCAACCGTAACACATCGGAAAAGCTGGGCCGTATCACAATGTCAGTCGGTGTTGCGGAGTATAAATCAGGCGAAAACACATCTGACTTGATCGAACGTGCCGATGCGGCGCTGTATACGGCCAAGCATAACGGCCGCAATCAGGTTGCCGCCGCGCCGACGCCGGGAAAAAACCGTTAATCGGAATAATGTTGCGGCCTATTTAAAATTTTTGTATTTTTTACGCCATGCCATTGGCAGATGAACATAAGACCTTGTCAAGTCCTTGCGTCGAGCCTACACAGGATGCTGGCTCAACCCCCTTCGCGCCGAAAACGGAAAAGCCGGTTGTTCCTGCAGCAAAGCCTGCCCAAAAAATTCAGGCTGTTTCCGAATCCGAATGGAAGATTGTAGATCCGCGGGACTGGCCCGGCCATGGTTTTGCGTCTTTTAAATAAACGCTCAAAAGGATTTGGCCTTGTTCCCAAGGCATAAACTCGCATATCAATAGATATGCAGACAGCCAGCTTCAGCCCTATGAACCAAACCGCCTCCTATCTGGACGGACTTAATAAAGAACAGCGCGAGGCTGTCGAAACTCTCGACGGGCCCTTGCTGGTGCTGGCGGGGGCGGGAACCGGCAAGACGCGGGTGCTGACCACGCGGCTTGCGCATCTTCTCCGCACCAATCGCGCATGGCCTTCGCAGATTTTAGCCGTGACCTTTACCAACAAGGCGGCCGGGGAAATGAAGGAGCGTGTCTCCCATATTATGGGCGGGCAGCCGGTGGATCCGTCTTCGCCGGGGCGCGGCCCCGGCTACGACGCGACAAGCGGCTGGTGGCTCGGCACCTTTCATGCGCTGGCGGCGCGGATGCTGCGGCGGCATGCGGATCTTGTCGGACTAACCTTGTCCTTCACCATTATCGACCCGGACGATCAGGTCCGGCTGATGAAGCAGATCATGGAAGGGCAGAATCTCGACACCAAAAAATGGCCGCCCAAGGCAGCGATGGGGGAGATCGAGCGGTTCAAGGATAAAGGCCTGAAGCCGGACGAGGTGAAGGCGGATGACGTCAACGACACGCGCATTATCAGCCTGTACAGCCTGTACCAGGCGCGGCTGAAAACCGTCAATGCCTGCGATTTCGGAGACCTATTGCTGCATATGATTTCTATTTTGAAAGATCCGAAGAACGCCGATGTGCTGGCGGATTACCATCGCCGGTTCAAATACATCATGGTGGACGAATATCAGGATACGAATGTCGCGCAATATATCTGGCTACGCCTGCTGGCAAAGGGTTCGAACAATATCTGCTGCGTCGGCGACGATGACCAGTCGATCTATGGATGGCGCGGGGCGGAGGTCGGGAACATCCTGCGTTTCGAACAGGATTTTCCAGGCGCAAAAATCATCCGGCTGGAACAGAATTACCGTTCGACCGGGCACATCCTCGGTGCGGCGTCAGGCGTGATCGCCAATAATCAAGGACGTCTGGGCAAGACGTTGTGGTCGGAGGCCGATCATGGCGACAAGGTTCATGTCCGCGGCTTGTGGGACGCGCCTGCCGAGGCGCGCTGGGTTGGTGAAGAGATCGAACAGCTGCAGCATAAAGGATTCGGTCTGGGTCAGGTTGCGGTTCTGATGCGCGCCGGTTTTATGATGCGGGAATTTGAGGAGCGGTTTATCCAGTTGGGCCTGCCCTATCGCGTGATCGGCGGCCCGCGTTTTTATGAACGGCAGGAAATCCGTGACGCGCTGGCGTATTTGCGCGTGATCGCGCAGCCCGCCGACGATCTGGCGCTGGAGCGCATTATCAATGTGCCCAAGCGGGGTATCGGGGATACGACGCTGCAAGTGCTGTACGGCCATGCACGGGCGAAGGGCGTCAGCCTGTATCAAGCGACGCAGATGCTGTTGGAAACCGATGAGTTGAAAGCGAAGGTCAAAACCACGCTGCAAAATCTGATTGGCGATTTCGAACGCTGGCGCGAACGCAGTGCGACCGTGAAGCATGTGGATCTAGCAGCGATGGTGCTGGATGAATCTGGCTATGTCGCGATGTGGCAGGCTGATAAATCGCCGGAAGCGCCGGGGCGGGTTGAAAACCTTAAAGAGCTGATCGGCGGCATGGCCGAATTCGAGTCGCTTCAGGATTTTCTGGAACATGTGTCGCTGGTGATGGAAAACCAGGAAGGCAAGGCGGGCGACGCGATCACGCTGATGACGCTGCACGGTGCGAAAGGCCTGGAATTCAACGCCGTGTTCCTGCCGGGCTGGGAGGAAGGGCTGTTCCCGTCCCAGCGCAGCATGGATGAAAACGGGATGAAGGGGCTGGAGGAAGAACGGCGCCTCGCCTATGTCGGCATCACACGCGCACGCAAACGCGCCTATATTTCCCATGCCGCGAACAGGCGCGTCTACGGCAACTGGGTCAGTTCGATCCCGTCGCGCTTTGTCGGCGAATTGCCAGACGGTCATGTGGACAGCGAAGCCGATCCGGGGTTGTATGCAGGGCGCTCCAACCATTGGGATTCATCTGGTTTTTCTGCGGAAAAACGCGAATGGAAATCGCCTATGCTCCAGGGACAATCCTTCCGCACGGCGAAACGACCGGAACAGGCCGCGTCTTTTGTCCGCGGCGGGCGTGTGTTCCACGATAAATTCGGCGCGGGCACGATCATCAATGTCGACGGCCACAAGCTGGATATCGAATTCGATTCCAGCGGCACGAAGCGTGTGCTGGACAGTTTTGTGGAGAAAGCAAGCGATTAAGAAAAGATTGATTTAAACCGGCCTCAGATGCGGTTGTTTTTGTTTTAGACCCAGGCTGACAAGTCTGGCGTCTATCAGGTTTTGCAGATGGGATTCGGCGGGGGATTTATACTGCGTATGGACGAAGCCGATCGCATATTCAATCAGCCCATCGGGGTCTTTTTTTGCAAGGCGCGCCAGTTCGCCGCATTCGCGATCCTGCAGCAGAACATCCCGTTCGGCCTGTTCCAGAAGATCCCGTGTGTCCTGCAAGATGGATGTCGGGACGCAATCGACTCCGCCAGTGGCCGACAGCCATTGTCCTTCGGTCATCTGCCGGCTTTCGCGGTCGCATTCGATCTCATTAATAAAAATCTGTAAATCACTTTCAAATTTTTTCACGCCCGCAAAATCCCGGGCCAATATCAGGTCGCGCAGCTGATTCGTATCTGCGTGAGCAGGCAGCACATGATCGCGCTGCAAGGCGCGAACCGCCTTCAGTTTGGCAGCGTAGAACAGGTGGTGATGAGGATCGTACTCTATGAAATGGGCAGTTGTATAAAACAGGTTGGTCAGATCATCGGCACAAAAAGCAAAGTGATTCTGCTGCAGGGCCGTGGGCGGCGGCGCAACGACGGCTTGACGCGTGAAAATATCTATAACTTCTCCCATGACCTTCCCTTTTATTTTATACATAAGCTATTTTGGGCGTTTATAACAAGCAAATTAAGGCCAGGCCGCTCTGGACACAGTTCCGTAGAAAAGCCATAGTCTCAAGGCTATGATATATCTCCACAAAAGGGAGCAAGACCGTCATGTATTCCGGCCATAAAACCGCGACAATTTTCGGCGGCACCGGCTTTATCGGCAACCAGATCGTGCGCAGTCTGGCGAAGGCGGGGTTTTCCATCAAGATAGCCTGCCGGGTGCCCGAGCGGGCTTATGATCTGAAACCGTGCGGCCATGTGGGGCAGATCGTGCCGATGGCCTGCAATTTCACGCAAGCTGATATCGATGCCGCCATTCGCGGATCGCAGGTCGTGATCAACTGTGTCGGCATCAAGGTCCAGCGCGGGCTCAATACATTCAGGCGCCTGCATCAGGAATTGCCCGGTATGATTGCCCAGTCCTGCGCGCGGCAGGGCGTTGACCGGTTTGTGCATGTTTCTTCGCTTGGGATTGACGGCAACCGGTCGAAATACTGCACGTCTAAAAAAGCGGGAGAAGAAGCGGTGCGTGCCGCATTCCCGCGCGCGACCATCCTGCGTCCCTCCGTTGTGTTCGGGCCGGAAGACCAGTTTTTCAACATGTTTGCGGAAGTATCGCGGTTTGTGCCGGTGCTGCCGCTGATCGGCGGCGGGAGGACGAAGCTGCAACCGGTTTATGCCGGGGATGTTGCGGAAGCTGTACTGGCTGCTGTAACGTTGCCGGACGGGCCGCATGGCCCCTGCGGCCAGACCTATGAGCTGGGCGGGCCGGAGGTTCTGGATTTCCGGCAGGTTTATCAGGCCATGTTCTTGCAGACGGGCCGCAAACGCATTTTGCTGCCTTTGCCGTGGGCGCTGGCGAAACTCGAAGGCGCATTTTTGCAGTTTTTGTCCAACCCGTTATTGACGCCCGACCAGGTGGAAACGCTGAAAACTGATGCGATTGTGACAGCGGGCTGCCTTGCGCTGGCGGATCTCGGCGTGCCTCCGACACCGCTGCATTTGATTTTACCGTCTTATCTTGATAAATATCGCTCCGGCGGGCGTTTTGGAAAGCCGAATGCCGCCGTTTAACGCGACCGGAAAGGGTTGACCATGACCAGATTGTTTTTATGCCTGCTGATTGCCGTGATGATGGCGCCCGGTTTTGTGCCGCACGCGCAGGCGCAATCGGAATCCATCGCAGCGATTGTCAACAACGACGCGGTGACAATGTCCGACGTCGCGGCGCGCATGAAATTGATCATGGTGTCGTCGGGCATGCCGAACACGGATGAAATGCGCGCGAAAATCCAGCCGCAAATCATCAACATGCTGATCGATGAAAGCCTGGTCATGCAGGAAGCCCGCCGCCAGGGTATTACAATCAGCGATGAAGAAATCGCGAAAGGGTTTGAGGCGCTGTCCGCCCAGAATAAGTTCACCGGTGACCAGTTCCGCGCCATCCTGGCCCGGTCCGGCATTCCGCAATCGACCCTGAACGACCAGATCCGGTCGCAGCTGGCCTGGACCAAGGTGATCCAGAAAAAAATCCGCCCGAAGATCGATATCAGCGACAACCAGATCGATGCGTCGCTGCAAAAAATGAAATCCAAGGAGGGCAGCCAGGAATATCTGCTGGGTGAAATTTTCCTGCCCGTGGACAACCAGCAGCAGGAAGCGAATGTGAAACAATTCGCCGACCGCCTGACGGCGGAACTGTCCAGCGGTAAGGCGCCATTCACCGGTGCGGCATCCCAATTTTCCCAATCCGCCAGCGCGTCCAAGGGCGGTGATATGGGCTGGGTCCAGGGCGGACAATTGCCGCAGGAGGTCGATGCCGTCCTTCAGCAGATGAAAGAAGGCGAGCTGAGCAAGCCTATCCGCAGCTTAAGCGGTTATTATATTGTCGTGCTACGCAAGACGCGGCAGATCACCGCCGATACCATGCCGTCGCGTGACGATGTCCGCCAACAGATCGGAATGAGCCAGCTGGACCGCATGCAGCGCCGCTACCTGCTGGATGTCAAATCTTCCGCGTTTATCGAGCGGCGGGTGTGACAATCGACCGTCTGGCCGAGCTGCCGCCGCTGCGTGACATTATCGCGCAGCACGGATTGCGGGCTGAAAAAAAACTTGGCCAGAATTTTCTTCTCGACGGCAATATCACGGATAAGATCGCGCGGGTTGCCGGCAATCTGCCCCACCTGCATGTCATTGAAATCGGGCCGGGACCGGGCGGGCTGACGCGCAGTGTGCTGCGTGCGGAGGCGAAAAGTGTGACAGCGGTGGAATATGATATCCGCGCCGTTGCCGCGCTGCAGAGCCTGGCAGAGGCTGTGGAGGGGCGGCTGACCATCCATCATGGCGATGCGCTGAAGACCGATCTGACACAGATTGTGCCGGATGCGCCGCGCGCCATCGTCGCCAACCTTCCCTATAATATCGCAACGCCGCTTCTGATCGGCTGGCTGCGGCAGATGCGGAATATGCCCGGCTGTTACGATGGCATGACGCTGATGTTCCAGCGGGAAGTCGCGGACCGGATTACGGCGCAGGTCGGTACAAAGGCCTATGGGCGGTTGTCGGTTATGGCGCAGTGGCTTTGCAAGACGAAGCGGATGTTCGACATACCAGGTTCGGCTTTCGTTCCTGCGCCGAAGGTGACGTCGAGCGTTGTGACATTCCAACCCTTGCCTTTGCAGGCGGGCAATCCTTCATTCGACACCATGGAAACCATCGTGGCGGCGGCCTTCGGCCAGCGCCGTAAAATGCTGCGTTCCAGCCTTAAGGATTATGCCGAGGCCATGTGCAAAGCGGGGATTGACGAGACTTTACGGGCGGAACAGCTGGATACGGGCCAATTTGTCCGCATTGCTTTGGCCTTCGAGCAGTCATAGACCATAATATCCGGTCTTGACCGGGCCGCCTCTTCCCCCTAAACAGGGACATGGCACACCCTAATTTTTATCGGATCACGGTTACGGGCGACCCCGGCAGCGGGAAAAGCACCTTTGCGAAGGCTGTGTCGCAAAAGCTGGGGTACCGCCTGATCACCACGGGTAATATCTTTCGGCAGCTGGCGGCGGAACGCGGCATATCCCTGACCGAACTGAACGAACTGGCCGAAACCCAGGCTGAAATCGACCATGAGGTTGATAATTACCTGAAGCTTTTGAACCAGAGCACGGAAAACATGGTCTTGGATTCCCGGATGGGATGGTTTTTCGTGAAGGAATGCCTGAAAGTCCGTCTGACAGTGGATCCAGACGTTGCGGCCCACCGGATTTTCAAGGACACGGCGGAGCTGCGCGAAAAATTCTCAGACATCGATACAGCGATTGACGAGGTTGAGAGGCGCAAGAAGAGTGAGATTCTGCGCTATAAAAAACTATACGGCGTGGATATCAGCGACGTGTCCAATTTCAATCTTGTTATCAACACATCGCGCAAGGCACCGAACGATATCACCCGCGAATTCGAACAAAAATTCGAAGAGTATAAAGAGCACATCCGCGAAACCCATTGAGGGCCCAGTCCATGTCTCCCCGTTCCATCCTGATCACCGGTGCGTCGAGCGGTATCGGTGCGGCGCTGGCATCTGCATATGCTGATCATCGCGTGACCTTGTTCCTGACCGGGCGCGATACGTGGCGGCTGGAAGAGACAGAGAAAAATTGCCGGGCCAAGGGTGCGTCCGTCCATACGAAAAGCCTTGATGTTCTGGACCGTGCCGCGATGGCGGCATGGATCGACGCATGCGATGCGCAGGCGCCCTTGGAGCTGGTCATTGCCAATGCAGGGATTTCTGGCGGCACGGGCGGCGGGCCTGAGTGGATCGAGAGCGAGCGCAGGATTTTCGATGTGAATGTCACAGGCGTGCTGAACACGGTCGAGCCCGCCCTGCGGCCTATGCTGACGCGAAAAAAAGGCCAGATCGCGGTCATGAGCTCGGTGGCGTCCTTCAGCGGCTGGCCGGGTGCTCCGGCCTATTCGGCGTCAAAGGGCGCGGTGCGGATGTGGGGTGAGGGGTTGCGCGGGGCGCTCGCGCAGGATGGCATTCAAATCAATGTGATATGCCCTGGATTTGTTGATACGCCAATGACCGATATCAACGATTTTCCCATGCCGTTTAAAATGTCCGCCGAACGCGCCGCCGGATTGATCATATCCGGTCTGCGCCGGAACAAAGCGCGGATCGCGTTTCCATGGCAGACCTATGGAATCGCGGGGCTGTTCGGCTTGTTGCCCGCGGGCTTGTCGTCCCGTTTATTGTCGTGCCTGCCGGGCAAGGCATCACTGCCCACCCATAAAGAGTCCCGTTGATTTTTACGGACTGTGTGGCAATATAACTTGCCCAAAGACGGTTTTTCTGGAAAACTGATTGGAAGGTTGCCGGCCGGCAGTATAAAGGCCGAATTTAAATTTTTTAAAACGCATAGGCATTTTGGCTCATGGATATCCAGGAGATCGAGCGCAATATCGAGGTCGCCGTCAACCTTCTGAAAGCGTTGTCGAACGAAAAGCGACTGATGATCATCTGCGCCCTTTATCAAGGCGAGAAAAACGTCGGGGAGCTGGAAGAGATTGTGGGGTTGAGCCAATCGGCGCTGTCCCAGCATCTGGCGCGGCTGCGCCGCGACGGGCTGGTCAATACGCGCCGCAATGCGCAAACGATCTTTTATTCCATGAACGACCGGGCCACCCAGGCGATCCTGCGGACGCTGTACGATATTTACAGCCCGGCGGAACTCACCGAATCGATCAAACAGAAACTGTTCTGCGATCCGAAAAAGTCCGGTGAAAGTTAAAATCCATCTTTAATGTTCGGGCCTGTCGGTGAAGACGATGCTTTCGCCCATCTGGCGGAAGCCGCGTATGTTCAGGCTGGCGATGACTTTGTCGGCGGATAGGGCGGACAGGTCATCCTGTTGCAGGGTTTCAACGTGTGGGCCGATGGGCGCGTGCCTTGCGGGTTGGCTGGAGCCGGAAAAAAGGACAAGGCTGGGGCAGCCAGTCGGGGCAATCATATGCATGGGTCCGGTATCATTGCCGACCGCAGCCGCGGCGTGCCGCCCGAGCGCGGCGAGGTCGGTCAGGATGGTCTGGCCGGTCAGGTCGAGGGCTTGCGGGCATGCCTGAAGAATTGTACGGGCGAGATCGCCTTCCATCTCCGTCCCGACAATCACCGGGCGGAATCCCCAGCCGTATAATGTGCGGGCGAGTATCCCGTACTGGCTGGCGGGCCAGCGTTTTTCCGGCCGGCTTGGGGCCGATCCGGGGACCAGCAATACGTAAGGCGTATCAATACCAAATCGCGCCAGATCACCCTTGATCCAGTCCATCGCATCCGGCTGGATATTGTGGATCCCGGCCAAAGCCAGCGTATGCTTATGCCCTTCGAAGGCGTTGCCCTTCGTGCGGTCGGGGGAGATGTTGCGGTGGGACGATCCGCGGGCGGTTCCAACCCATTCCGGCCTGTTGCGGAACAAGCGGAAATAAAACCGGCTGCGGTCGCTGTTTTGCAGATCATAGACACGGGTGAAGCGGCCATCATTGAGTTTTTTATAGAGCGCCGACCATTCTTTTATTTCGGTCCAGCGCGGACGGCTGTCGGTCAGGATATGATCGAAACAACCGCAGGCACGGCCCAGACTGACAAAGGGCGGTGTGGTCAGAAGGGTGATGCGGGCATCCGGGTGATGGGCGCGGATCGCCTTCATGGGTCCCAAGGCCTGGACGAAATCCCCGAGCGCGCCATGCTTGATCACCAGTATGTTTGCCTGTTCGCCCATGGTTTTTACTCCGCCGCCAGCCCGGTGCGGGCTGCGCCTTTTTTGCCGTCGTTCAAGCGCGTGTGCCCGTTCTGTTTTTCATTCAGAAGTTCGGCATAGACATTCAGCGTGTCCTCGGCCATTTTTTCGCGGGTGAAATTCTGCGCGACATGGGCCATGGCGCGCGTGGCGAGAATGGCGCGCTGATTCTGTTCGAAGACAGCGCTTCCTTGACGCGGCGCTTAAAGTAACCGAATCGCCGGGCGGGGACTAACCAGCCGGTTTCACCGCGGACAATTGTTTCCTGGCTGCCGCCATGGTCGGTGGCAACACATGGCCGTCCCATGGCCTGCGCCTCGACCGAGACACGGCCAAAGCCTTCGGGATCGGTGGAGGCGGAGACGACGACGGTCGCCAGCATATAGGCGGCAGGCATGTCGGTGCAGTGATCAATGATACGGATACGGCCTTCCAGCTTTTTGCTGCGGATTTTTTCTTCGAGTTCGGTGCGGTATTCCTCACGGCCTTGCGTTGCGCCGACCAGCACGCAGAACACATCCGGACGTTCCAGCCGTTCAATCGCGTCGATCAGCACTTCATGGCCTTTCCACCTGGTCAGGCGGCCTGGCATCATGACGATGGGCGCGCCATCGGGCAACCGCCATTCGCGGGACAGCTTGATCATGCGTTCCGGCGTGACCGCCGACGGATGGAATTTTTCCAAAGCCACGCCGCGATGGATAACGCGGATGCGGTTCGGGTCGATGTCGTAATTTTTCAGGAGATATTCGGCAACGTAGTTGGAGATAGCGATCACGCGTTCGCCGCGCGCGATGGAGGAATTGTAAATTTTTTTGGCCTGGTGCGCGATGTTGTACGGGGCGTGGCATGTGGTCATGAACCGCGCGTCCGTGTCCTGACACGCGCGCAGGCAGCTCCAGGCCGGTGCGCGGCTGCGCGCATGGACGATATCGACGCCGTGCTGGCGAATCAGGCTTCTCAGTTTTTTCGCGTTACGCCACATCTGGAACGGGCTTTTGCTGTCGACCGGCAAGGTAATGAATTCCGCACCGGCGCGTGCCAGCTCATGCTGTCGGTTGCCGCCATTGGCGACGATGATCGCTTTCGCGCCCGCCTGCACCAGCGCCGCCGCAACGTCGATGCAGCCCTGTTCCGCGCCGCCTGCGCCCAGATGGGGAATCACTTGCATCACCACGGGTTTGCGTTTGTTGAAGGCCGCCATCAGTGCATCCGTAAAGGAAAAAGGGTTGTGACCTGTGCCGCGTGGAGTCAAAATGATCGCGACCGGCTTAAAATACAGCAAATCAGACATGGATGCATCTTTTCTTCAACGGCCTGATTCGAACGATCTTGCCTATGCGCTGACGCCGGGACGGGTGGATTTGCCTGCTGTGATGTTCTGCACCGGGTTCCGTTCGGATATGGGCGGGACCAAGGCGGTTTACCTGGAACAGGCATGCCGCGCCCGGGGCCAGACATTCCTGCGCTTTGACTATAGCGGCCATGGCCGGTCCGGCGGGGTGTTTGCCGATTGCACATTAAGCACCTGGATCAACGACGCACGCGCGATGCTGGCCCTTCTTAACGTACCGCGCGTGGTGCTGGTCGGGTCGTCCATGGGCGGCTGGGTCGCGCTGGCGCTGGCCCTTGCGCACAAAGACAGGGTGCGGGGGCTGGTAGGCGTGGCGGCGGCGCCTGATTTTACAAAAGATATGCGGGCGGGGATGACGCCCGCGCACCTTAAAAGTCTTCAAGAAAACGGTGTGGTGACGATTCCGAATCATTACAGCGCCGATCCCTATATGATCACGCGCAATCTTCTGGATGACGGGGATCGCAACTGCCTTCTGGGCGGGACAGTCGACCTGGATATCCCGGTCCGTCTGGTGCATGGCATGCGGGATATGGATGTGCCGTGGCAGACGGCCTGGCGCATCCGCAATGCGTTGTCGCGGCCGGAGCTGGCGGAGGTGATTCTTGTGGAAGAGGGGGACCACAGGCTTTCAGGGCCCGAAGACCTGGCCCTGATCGACCGGCAGGTTCAGGAGGTCAGCGGCGCTTGTATTTAACCCGGCCTTTTTTCTCGCTTCTGCCGCTATAGGCATAATCACCCTTGGCGCCGATCCGGAACAGATGCAGCTTTTCCGTGCCCTTGTGCACCATCATGCAAAGAAGAAGAAGCATGAGGGGCGCGGCGGCGACCAGAACAGTCGGAAGGATCAGGACAGGGTCAATAAAGGCGCTCCAGCTGCGGGGATCGACGGTTTCCTTGACCAGGTCGAATGTATCCTTGCTGTAGGTCAGCCATATCCAGCCCAGATCGCTGAAACGAAAGGCTTTCCAGGGTTCGCCCAGTTCGGGGTGGAGATAGGCGATGTATCCGTCATGGCCCAAGGCCGCCAGCGGCAGCAGGGCAAACAAAAACAAGAAAAAATTGACGCTGCGCATGGGTTTGACATCCTGATTAAAAACCTGGCCCGAGCGGCCAGACGCATCTCACCATTATCGCCAAAATCGGCCAATATGCAATCCGGCTGATTAACCCTTGAAATTCTTCGCTGAATATGGCTACTGTCCGGGTCTATAAGGAGACGTGGCCGAGTGGTTGAAGGCGCACGCCTGGAAAGTGTGTATACGTTAACGCGTATCAAGGGTTCGAATCCCTTCGTCTCCGCCACGATTTCAGCAATATGCTGATCTAAAACACAAACCATCATTTCAAAAGTGGGCGTGTTGATCGACTGGTACATAAAACTGGTCCATAAACACGATGACGCGACTACAGACTCCAAAGTACCTCGCCAAGCGGGGTGAAATTTATTACTTTCGACTGGCGATACCAACAGCACTGCGCCCGCGTTTCGGCTGCAAGGAGGTCAAAGTCTCCCTGCGGACACATGACTGGCAGTTAGCCCGGCTGCGGTGCCGCACCTTGAGTAATAATTTTGAACGGTTTTTCATGGCAGTGGCCGGTATGTCCGAACTGACACAGGATAAATTGCAGGAGATCGCCCGATCATATTTCCGCGATCTGCTGATCGAAGGCAACGACCGCATATTCTGGATAGAGGATATGTGGGGTAATGACGCCGATGAACGGGCGGAGGCCATCGCTCATACACAAAATCGTGAAGCACGATTGCGGGAAATGAACCAGCAAGGGTCAGCGGCGGAACTGTTCACCGGGGCCGTAAAGAAAAAACTGGATGAAAAAGGATTGGAAACCATCAGCCCCGGCAGCGACAGTTACGGCATCCTTGCCGATTATTTCGTTCGCGCCCAGATTGAGAGCAGCCGTATCCTGCAAGCCAAGCTGAAAAAAGATTATCCGGCCATTACGCCAGTTGATCCCCTGTATGCCGGGATCATGGACGACACTCTGCCCCCATTACCGGAACATGGCCTTGGTGCGCCTGATACCGCCCAGCCTCTTTCCGTCCTTGTCAAAAAATTCAAGGACTCCCGGCAGAAAACGTGGGAATACAAGTCGCAACTCGATTTCGAACGTGTGCTGGGCTGGTTCGTGGAATGTTTGGGGGCGAACAAGCCGGTAAAATCCATCGTCACCACCGACATCGGCAATTTCCGCGATGTATTGCTTAAAATTCCGAAAAACTATACGCAGGGCAAAGGCAAAAGCGGCCTGACGTTGAAGGAGGCGATGGCAACAATGGTCGATAGCCCGACCCTCGCCCCGCAGACGGCGGAAAAATACCTGAACATGACCCGTACGTTCCTGTATTGGTGCGAAAGCGAGGGGGCCATCGATAAGGTTCCGGGCCAGAAGATCACGATTGAATATAAAGTCACGGAAAAACCCCGGCTGCCCTTCACGAACGATCAGATGATCGCGCTGTTCATTTCGCCGGTCTGGACAGGCAGTTTCAGCAGATCGCGCCGTTCCCGCCCCGGCTCCTTAATTATGCGCAACGCTTATTACTGGATACCCCTCGTCGCCGCCTATACCGGGATGCGTTGTGGCGAGATCGTTCAACTCCGTCACATGGATATTCTGACGTTCGAGGACATC
This sequence comes from Alphaproteobacteria bacterium, assembly GCA_044220535.1. GTDB lineage: Bacteria > Pseudomonadota > Alphaproteobacteria > Micavibrionales > Micavibrionaceae > JBDHTS01. The sequence goes on from JBGAQU010000010.1 coordinate 44,256, forward strand.
CAGTATATCGACGTGAACGACGACCATCAGAAAAAGCTGAAAACAAAATACAGCCGCCGCCGTATTCCCATCCATCCTAAGTTAAAGGAATGGGGCTTCATGGAATTCATCGCTGGACGGTATCATGGTAATGGGCAAGGACGGATATTCAATGAAATCGCCATTTCAAAAAAGGGCGATCCATCCCATGCGTACAGCAAGGTTTTCTCCCGTTATTTAACAGATATAGGCATCAAGAACGACCAGCTCACATTCCATTCGTTCCGCCATACCTTTTCCGACGCGCTGGACAATGCTTCGGTGGTCGAGGCGGCGAAAAAGGCGATGATGGGTCATTCGGATGGATCGGCGTCGGCCCAGTATGGGGTGGGCTCGGCAATCCCGGTTTTATTTGAAGCGATCAGCAAGATCAGCTATAGTTTTGAAGCGTCGTTCGACCCTGCGCCCATCTCCTGCAAGATCATAACGGAGAAAGCGGCGTGAACGCTCTGGTCATCAATACCAAAAATCCGTGCAACACATACGACTTTGTTACTAACAAGGGTCTGAAACCACCTGAGATACAAATACCATTAGATAGAATAGCTATAAAATATGCTGATATAGGTATTATAGTCCTCAAGCCTTCCATAGACAGATTGAAATTCGGTTTCAGACCAGATGAAAAGCTCCTGGCAAAAATCAAGGCTATATTCACGCTTGATGAGTGGCTGAAGGCGATAAAGACATCACTGGCGCAGGATGGTTTTTATACCGGCGATACCGGCCTTTCATACATAACCGGCGTTTCATTTAAAAAGCCGCCCTATAGCCTTTATAACGTCAACCTGTCCTTCAAACCCTGCGAGACTTCCGAACCCATTATCATCCAGGTCGATCCCAAAAAAGGTGGCTATGCGTTCATGCGTTTCGATATGAACCCGAACCGGATAACGAAGAAAGGGATGAAGCGGTTCTGGGAATTGATCGACGACATCCTTGTCACGCCAGACGGGAATATCAGCCGGGAAGATTTCCTGATCTGGTCGAAAATCAACAGCGTAGAGATCGC
>JBGAQU010000110.1:0-6014 GCA_044220535.1 Alphaproteobacteria bacterium
TGGAAGGGATTGGCCCTGCGGAAATTGCGCGGCGGCAGGAAATTGGAAGATCATCGGTATATAGATTATTAGCGGCATGAAATATTCGGAACATATATCGTCGAGAAATCCTAACACTGTAGTTTACGCTTCCGTAGGCCAATGCATTTACTGCGGCGATAACCAAAGCGTTCTAACGGATGAACACATAATACCGCGTTCATTAAACGGAATTTTGATCTTTTCTAAAGCAAGCTGTCAGAAATGTGCAAAAATTACTTGTAATATTGAAGGTGCTGTAGCGCGATCAATTTTTGGAAACTTCCGATTAAAGCATAATATAAAAACGCGACGAAAAAAGGAAAGGCCAGATCATATTAAAGCCGGTATGGCAAATGATCCAACGGCAGAAATAAACGTTCCTATACAAGATCATCCTGCGCCGTTGGTCATGTATAAATGTTTGCGGGCAGGAGTTTTAGATAATGTTCCTAAATCAATTGATACTTCTTGCAATTGGCAGTTTTCTGTTATTCAAGACGATAGAGAAATGGAAAAATTCCAAGACAAGTATGGCAAAGACGTAACATTTTCATTCCGTCATGTACCAGATCAATTTGCTCGAACACTAGCTAAAATTGGTTATTCTTATGCAATAGCTAATATTGGAATGGAAGTCTTTAAACCGCTTGCCCCGGATTTAATTCTTGGAAGAGAAAAAAATCTTTCTTATTTGGTAGGCGGAAATTTTGAACTAAGTCCGCCCATCCCCGATGCAGGGCATATTTTACGATTAGGAATTGAAGGTACAGTGCAAAGAGCATTCATAACCGTGGATATTAGGCTTTTTGCTTCATGTCCTACCCCTGATTATCAGGTTGTAGTTGGGGAAGTAAGCGGTTTGAATAATATCAATTTCTTAATCGAAAAGATTAAAAGTTGAATGGATAAATTATGAAGGATGATAGATTAAGGATACCCTGCGACCAAAATTATATTAACGCCCTTGGGCTTGCGGCCTTTACTTTTGCTAGGCTTGAATGGGATGCGGTTTGGTGCTGCGAGCGCATTAAACCTAATAGTATAAATTTTCTATCTGACAAGACAGCAGGCGGGATCGCTAAAAAACTTATCTCCTTGGCCGAAACCGTGCCTGCTTCCAGCGATAAACAGAAATTAGTCAATGCGTCTGCGAAATTTCAGAAGTTAGTAGAAACGCGTAATGCAATCGTACATGCAAATCCTGGTACAGATACAGATGGCGGACAAAAATTATTTCGAAATGGGAAGGCTTGGTCAGTTGATGACTTAAACACTGCGTCAGATAGTTTTACAGAATGCAGCATGGAGTTGAATGCAATGTTGCATGGTTTTTTAAAAAACGAAAATCAGAAAACTACATAAAAAGCTATCTTCTTGCTCGCTCGTCCCATTAGACCAAGCCCGTATGGCACCGTGCCTCTGCCCTGTAAAACTGTCCCAATGAAATCCCACTCGACATTTGGTACAGGATGTACCATTGTATCTATGAAGCTAATGGGACATTTTTAATAGGGCTGCAAGGTTATGAAGGTTGGATACGCGCGCACATCGACATTGGAACAGGAAGCGGGCTTACAGTCCCAAATACAGGACCTGAAAGGCATAGGCTGCGAAAAGATATATTCCGAACAGACATCATCGGTTGGGAACCGGGAAGAACTGGAAGCTGCCTTGGATTTTGTTCGGGAAGGAGATGTACTGGTCGTAACAAAAATGGACAGGCTCGCGCGCTCTGTAACGCATTTGGGGCAGATAACAAAACGGCTGCGTGATAAGAAAGCGAACCTTCAAATTGTAAACTTGGGCTTGGATACGGGTAATGCCACCGGGGAACTGGTATTAAACGTAATGGCATCAATCGCCCAATTCGAGCGGTCTATGATGCTGGAACGCCAGCGCGAAGGAATAGCAAAAGCGCAGGCGGCAGGGAAATACAAGGGCCGGGTGCCAACGGCGCGGCAAAAGGAAAAAGAAGTACGTGCGCTTCATCAGGAAGGTGTGGGGCCAGCGGAAATTGCGCGGCGGTTGGAAATCGGGCGTTCATCCGTTTATAGGATGCTGGAGAGTGCCGCTTGATGACCAATGGCAAACCTGCAAACAGAACAAATATTGTTCCAATATTTTTGGACAACAATGTTTGGGACTTTCTTTTAGAACGGGAAATTCAATTGGATCTGGCCTTACCGCGAGAATATTTTCGATTGTGTATTACGAGGCAGGCAGAATTTGAAATTAAGGCAATTCCAGCTGAAAAATCCAATTTGCGGGAATATATATCGGATATGAGAAAAAAATGTGAAATTAGAACGGATGCTTATTTTGGCTTTGCTAATCCGAGCATACCTTCCAATGAACAGCGGGTCGGCGGTTTTGGTTTCGGTCGTTTTATAAGCACTCACGAAGCGGCAATGTTGCGGAAACAAACTGTAACAATTAAAAAGTTTAAAAGAAAAACGAAGCTTTATTCTAATGAAGCTGACGTGGCATTGGCTGTCCGCTCGTGTATTGCAGTTGTTTTGACGAATGACCGCAAAAAAGGACCATTACTAAAATCGTACAAGGCGGGCGGAAAAGTGGTATTTTTAAATGATTTCGATGATATGCATATGCCATTGAGTGAGTATATTACTACTAAACTTGCATGCATATGGACAAATTTGCTGCGGAATAGCTGGATTAGAAAAGACCGATGATAAAGCCCTCTACGGAACTTGAGCATTTAGTCACAAAGATACAAAAAGCAATTGGCACCTGACGCGGGAGGTTCTGCATAACGTTATGCTGGAAGGACGCCTATCGGGGCGAAAAAGGCAAATTGACGTTCTAGTTCAAGAACAGGTGGGACAATACAACATTCAGATTATCATTGATTGCAAAGATTATAATAAGCCAGTTGATGTAAAGGGTGTTGGAAGAATTTGAAGGACTTTAAATGATGTGGGTGCGCAAAAAGGGGTCTTAGTTTGTCCTAAAGGGATTAGTGAGGCAGCGAAGCGTCGTGCCGAGGGTTTACAAATTGCATTATACTCCCCTTTTGATACAGATGTTCATAAGTGGCAAATCAAGGCCACCATCCCTGCGCTTTGCGACTTTCGTTCCGTTTGTATGAGTTTTAGCATTTCCCATTGCGCGCCTGTGCCATTCAGCTTCTGCTCCTATATATTTTATAGTGATTTGTCTGTTAAAGACAAAAGCGGTCGCTCACTTGGAAGTTGCCTGAAGAAGCAGGAGAAAGTGGAATGAAGGTGTTTTTCCACGGGAAGAGGTGATTATGATGGCATTGCACCCGATGTAGATGAGACTTTGTTGGATAACGGCTACGGGATGCAAACCTCTGTAAAACTGACTGTGTCGCTTTCTGTGAAGCGGGATTTATATTTTGGGCACCTTCCAGTACCCAAAATATCTGGTTTTAAGGATGAGTTTTCCGGCATGGTAATTACTAATGCATTTGAGATAGGGCTTCTCGAAGCCGATGATGTAGAGCGTAACTGGATAAAAATTGATAAGGAAGCGGATGCTCCAGTACGTCCAGTCATCTCATTGATTGGATCGGTTATGTGGGATAATGGAACGGGACAAGAAATAAGGGCAATGCCTGAATAAAAATTTTGTATATAAATCTTTAGTTCGTGCTCGAAAAATGTTACACAAAGCTGTTACACTGCGAAGAGAAAAGGCCAGAAAAATTGGCGGAAACCTGCGATTTTCAAATCGAAATTGCGCTATCTCCCCGGGCCCACCACCCGCCTTCGCTTGCGCTTCGGCGCGGCAAGGCCCGCAAGATTTTAGGGTTGGCCTGGTTTGCCTAGAGCGCGATTTATATCTTTTTGATGTTTCTTCAGTAAATCATCGGCGCCGTTTCCGAGGCCGCTTTTTCTTACCCGATCAACGAATCCTGTAAATGCATTCACGCTCTCCTGACCGTGGGAAAAGCCCGCATGTTCTGGGCCGCCTTCATGCATGACGGTCCAGAGAGGATCGGCAACATTGGATGAGGTTTCAGCCATTTTATGCATTTGCGTATCATGCCATTCGGCGAGGCGGGCGCGGCCTTCGCGGCGAAGATCCGGCCTTTGGATGGCGAGGTTGTTGGTTTCGTGCGGATCGGCTTTCAGGTCGAACAGCATTTCGTCTTTCAGCGAACTCCAGAAACCATCGTGATAGGTGCGCATGTAAAGATAGCGTTCACCGTTATCACCGTTCCAGCGCACCGAACGCTGGCACACATGGGCGCATTGGCCGATGACGAGTTGATCATGGCCTGATGGTTTGCCGTTCAGAAGAGTCTGGGCGAAGGATTGCCCGTCCCACAATGCAGGCGCTTGGCCGCTGAAGAGTTCGATCAGCGTTGGGGCAAGATCGAGCTGGTAATGCAGGGCGGAATCGCGCGCGCCTTTGATGCCGCCCGGGTATCTGATGACCAGCGGGACATGGCAGGTGCTTTCATCTGCAGTGGCGTGTTCGCCGTAAATACCGAGTTCGCCGAAGCTTTCGCCGTGATCGGCGGAGATGATGATCATCGTATCATCGTAAACACCTGATGCTTTCAGGGAATTGACGATCCGGCCGATGGCGTCGTCGGCATAGCGGATGCCGGTATCGTAAGCATCGATCATCTTGCGCATGCCCGCGCGGTCGCGGATGTCGCCATCCGGTTCGCGGGGAAAAACCTTGTTGTTCCAGATTTTGCGCAAGGCATGCGTGCCGACGATTTCGCGGTGGCTTGTGATCAGTGCATCATCATCCAGCCAGGCGGGGATGGGATCGTTCGCGAAGGGTTCGCCATAGGACATTGGCACGCGATAGGGCGTGTGCGGATCCCACAGATTGATATGCAGGAACCAGTTGTCATCTTTTTGGTTATCGCCCAGCCATTTATTGACGAAGGGCATGACTTCTTCTGCCGATTCCATACCCTGTTTGCCGGTGTTGATCACCTGATTAAAGGCAGCGGTCACCCAATGCGCGGCGTGGCGTTCGGGGAAAGGGCTGATCATATACGGGCGGAAGCCGCGTTGTTTCAACTGGGCGGTCAGGCTTTTTGTGAGGAAGTAATCCTGGAAGCCGCGACCTTTGCCTTCGATTTTCGGCTGCGCGGCGGTGCCGCCATGGCCGATGACGCCGCTCTGGATTCCAAAACGGCCTGAGAAGAAAGCCGTGCGGGAGGGCAGGCAGGGCGCGTCGGAGGTATAGACCTGCTCGAATACCATGCCTTCGGATGCAATCCGGTCGATCACCGGGCTGGTGTTGCGGTGGTAGCCGTAGCAGCCAAGATGGTCCGCGCGCAGGCTGTCCGTGTCGATGTAAAGAATGCGCATGGCCGTCCCTGTATTTTTTGAAATTTTCTGTAGATTTGTTTCAACACAGGCTTTACGGCATGGCAAGATTTTGAAAAGCTGCATTGCAGCATTATATCTGCTGCATAAACAACGCCGCATACTCTGCGGCGTTTTTTATTCGAGAATGTTTAGTGATGCCAGCGGCCGGTGTCGTGACGATCCCAGCGATCACGGTCCCAACGATCATGACGATCCCAGCCTCGGCTGTTTCCAAAATAGAAGCTGTAGACCGGGGCGGGGTAGTAAGCGCGTGCGGGGCGGTAGTAGTAAGTATCATAGTTCACGTAGCGGATACGCGGCTGGTAAATGCGGCGCGGGCCGTCATTGATGACGTAGGTGACGTTCTGGGCGGGGGCATTGTTGTAGTCGTAGTCGCGATTATTGTTCAGGCTTTCGTCGGCGACACGCCAGGCGCCGTCCGGTTCCAGGCAGGCGGTGCCATAGGCCTGTTCGGTGCGGCCGCCTATATAAACGGTGCGGGTGTATTCGCGGCAGTAATCGCCGTTTGCGGCTTTTGCCTGCGGCGCGGACAGAAGCGCGGCGGTGGCCAGCGCAGCGGCGGCGATGATGATTTTGATGCGGGTCATGGTGTCTCCTCGTTTTAACTTGCCCCGGACGTTTTGAGGCGTCCTTGCAGATGATACGGGAGGA
>JBGAQU010000011.1:0-42848 GCA_044220535.1 Alphaproteobacteria bacterium
CACGGAATGGGATGCATCCCTTACGCAGACATTCTTTAAACATTATACCGTTGGGCTGAAATACGCCGATTATAACGCCGAGCGTTTTGCAACGGATACGACGAAAATCATGCTGCTCGTTCAGGTCAAGTACTGATTTCCTTGAACGGTCCTATAAGCGATCAACATCCGGACATACGTGTCCGGATGTTTTTTTTGCGCTGCTATGTATTCATATAAAAAGCCCCTCCTTCGGGGAAGGGGCTTTTAAAAAATCGCTCTAGGTACAACATCACGATTATTACGCTTCCTTTACAGCCCGGATCACGATAAAACCCTCGGGCCGTGCGGGCGACGTGATGTGAAGCATTGCATTATGCCTGGCCCCTTCCGCATCCCTGTACTGAATGGCGATATGCGCGTCCCTGGATGTTATCGCCTCGCGAATTTTTTCCTGCTGTTCATCATTGAACTGCTCGGATGAAATGAAGTCATCGAGATTGGCCGGCTGGCACCTGGCGAACGCATGGCCATAGCCCTGATTATAAACCGCAACCCAGCCCGTTTCTGGCTGGGCAACCGCCCAGAACATCGTGTCCGTATTGGCAACGGTTGCGTAAAGAAGACTCTGAAACTGCGTTATAAGGCTGCGTATATAAAGATGGTAGAAAGAGGAAAGAATATACGCAACCGAGAACACAAGCACGAATACAATCATATAATGCTTAAGGGTCCATCCGCTGACGGCAAAAGCGTCATGCGCAAACCAGCCGATCGCGCCCAGGAAAAACATGAAAATCAGGAAAAACCATAAGGCATGATGGTCATTCCGCCTGATATAAAAGCCAGGTATGGCATGAAGAGTCGCCATGCCAAGGCTGTTATCTACAATCCGTTGTGTTTTCTGGTCTGTCATTTTGTCCTTACCTCTATATCAACCAATTACGTTTCAGCGTTCAGGCGGCGGGCATCCCTTGCCTGCTGCCTTTTCAGAAATGCGCTCATGACCTTATCCTCGGTATTTTCTTTTATACCGGCCTTTTGATTGAACCTGGATTTAAGCAGTAATTGCACGGTCATCACATATAACAGGTCGACTTTATCGACGATCTTGTGAAAGATCACCGCCCCGATATGAAGGGCGACAAGGCTGATGGTCAGATATGCGAACAGATAATGCGTAGACAGCCCCCATGCGGCGGCCCCGCTTTCATCCGTAAACAAGCGTGGGATAGCGGGATCAACAGCATAAGGACGTATAAAAACGCATAGTTGGAAAATGCGAAAAAACGAATGATTTTTGGAAGTTTTTCCGTTGCGTCCGCCGGAGGCGTAACTATGCGCGCGAGAATGCGGATGGCCAGCACGATGATCAGAGCCGTTCCTATCGTCCTATGGAAGGGCGGTATGTACTTAACGAGCGGATAACCCGGCCCCATATGTTTGGAATAAGCCCCGCCGCAGGTCAGGATGATAATAAAAATCGCCATGATCCAGTGCGCGAGGCGCACGACAATATTGTATTTCTTTTTCGGGAGATGAAAAATCGCCGCTCCACGGTGTATGGGCCTTATCATTTTCAACAGCCGGTTTTTCAAGGAGGGGTTATGCAGCGCCCCATCTTTGCCCGGCAAAAGATCTTCCATAATTGAATCGGAAATATTCTGCCTCTCCACCCGCGTATTGATGAATACGTCCTTAAACTGCTGCGCTATTTTCTGAAACTGCCGGTAGGGCAATGTAAGGTGATACCCGTTATCCTGCCTGGCTAAGCTTTTTTTCGCCTGGCGGCCAATAGTCAGGCTGGTTACACCAGCTTGCTCCATATATTTTGCCAGGAAGTATTCGACGCCGGGGATTCTGATTCGTCCGTCCTTCGTCAATTCCGGAGGTATACTGCTGAACCCTTCAAAATTTATAGGACTAACTTTGAGCGTTTTTTCAAAAGGAAAAAAAGCAACCATCTTTCTGACCGGATCTATCCGGTATACAAGGGTTCTTGTTTCTTCGGCTTTTGCAGGATCCTGAGCATAAATTTCTTCAATTCCGTCAATAATTATGGATTCCGTTACTAAAGGCACGTTTAAAACCCCTTTTATTAAAATAGCCGTCAGCTTAGCGGTCAATAATAATTGGGATTATGGCGATGTCAAAGCATTAGCCGTTTTTTAAACACAATTTTTGTATATTTTGGTATAAGCATCAGTCATGTATTACATATTGCCGATGAGGATATTTTTCAGCGTTTTCATCTCTTCCAGCGCATGGCCAGTGCCTAAGGCTACGCAGGACAAGGGGTCGTCGGCGATGGTGACCGCTAGGCCTGTCGCATGGCGCAGCACGAAATCGAGGTTAGAGAGCAACGCCCCGCCCCCGGTCAGGACAATGCCCTTGTCCACGATATCCGCTGCCAGTTCCGGCGGGGTATGCTCCAGGGCGACCTTGACGGCCTCGACGATCTGACCCACCGGCTCCGCCAGGCTTTCGGACATCTGGCGTTCGGTGACGATAATCTCCTTCGGCACGCCGTTCATCAGGTCGCGGCCCTTGATCTCCATATGCCTTCCGTCCCCATCGGCGGGCTGGCAGGCCGAGCCGATTTCCTTCTTGATCCGCTCCGCCGTGCTTTCGCCGACCAGCAGGTTATGGACGCGGCGGATATAGGCGATAATCGCTTCATCCATTTTGTCCCCGCCGACGCGGACCGATTTCGCATAAACAATACCGCCCAGCGAAATAACCGCTACTTCCGTCGTGCCGCCGCCGATATCGACGACCATCGACCCGGTCGGCTCCGTCACCGGCAGGCCCGCGCCGATGGCGGCGGCCATGGGTTCCTCGATCAGATGCACGTCCGACGCGCCCGCGCTTTCAGCAGATTCGATAATCGCCCGCTGCTCGACAGCCGTGGAGCCGGAGGGGACGCAGATAATCATCTTGGGGGACACGAAAGACCGGCGGTTATGCACTTTCCGGATAAAGTGCTTGATCATCGCCTCCGTCACCTCGAAATCCGCGATCACGCCGTCGCGCAGGGGACGAATGGCCGTAATGTTGCCTGGCGTCCGGCCCAGCATCTGCTTGGCCTCGTTCCCGACCGCCAGCACATGCTTTTTCCCGCCCACCATCGAAATCGCCACCACCGACGGCTCATTCAGCACAATGCCCCGGTCGCGCACATAGACCAGCGTATTGGCCGTGCCAAGATCAATCGCCATGTCGGCGGACATGAAACCGAAAATTTTGGAAAACATTAGAATCGAGGCCTTTGCTCAGAACTTAAGATTTATAGCAGAGAAAAGACATCCCCGCACGTCCAAATCAAGTGCTTTCGGAAGCTTTTCCCAAGCCAATAAAAAAGCCCGCTTAAAGCAGGCTTTTTGTAAAAAGCGTTTTGAAAACGCTTAACCCTGGCGGCACTTGCAGCGGGGCTTAGTCTTGTTAATGATGTAAACACGACCGCGGCGACGCACGATTTTACAGTTGCGGTCGCGAAGTTTCAGTGTTTTCAGAGAGTTAACGACTTTCATCGTACAAAATCCTTACCCAGAGTCAAAAATTGAACCCGGACATTAGAAAGACTCCCGGTTTCTGTCAAGGATAAATTAGGGGATCAGGCCGCCAGATTGCGCAAATATCAACACGATATAGGCCAAATGGGTGAAATTATGCGCTTCCTGGTCCAGTCCGAACGACCACCAGAAGGCACGATCCGTGTATTGCCAGCCCTTGCGATAGGTCAGGACGCCCTTGATACGGTCAATCATGCTGTGAATGATAAAATCGACGATCCCCAACCACCAGAAGGCAGGCGCAAAGATCGCCACCACCAAAAACGTGCCCGCGGCATGAGTTGCCGTGTGATAGATCAGCGCCTTATATCCACCTATCCCCGGCTTACCCTTATTGAGGGCCATCCAGTCCGTTTGGAGCAGGAAATCGCATGTGAAATGCTTCAGGCGGAAGGCTATATAGAGCCATAATAGGATATAGACGCTCATTATGAATCCAATTATTTGAATTATGGCCAAGCCGAATACCATGGTGATTATGGCGGCGATCAGCCCCCTTGCCAAGCGAAAACCCGGTGGACTTCTTGAATAAGAGTGCCCGGCGTTAACTTTTAATAAAGCCGGATGGATCACAATAGTATCGAACGTTCGCTTTTAAAAACAAATGACTACCGGGGCCATGTCCACAATAGCCAACCCATTCAGGAAGTCCTTCGAAGCCGGCGAAATCATTATGCGCCAGGGTGAAGGGGGCGACTGCGCCTATATTATTGAGGACGGGCTGGTCGAGATTCTGGTAGAACGCCCGGACGGGCAGATCCAGGTGGTCGGCACGCGCGGCCCCGGCACCATCGTCGGGGAAATGGCCATCGTCGATGACGCGCCGCGCACCGCGACCGTGAAGGCGCTTAAAGATTGCAGCATGCTGGAAATCAGCCGCGCGGATTTTTCGCAGCGTCTGAAAAATGCCGATACCGTCATCCAGATGATCAGCCAGGTGATCCTCACCCGTTACCGCGATACGCTGATGCGGATCGAGATCATGGGCGAAAGCCCGAACTATCCGCCGCCGGAAATGCTGGAGCGGACACTGACCGAGCAGACCGATGTGATGGAGTCCATCCGAATCGCCAATGTATTCAAGGAAGCGCTGCAAAATAACGAGCTGGAACTCTATTACCAGCCGATCATCGATCTGGGGCAAGGCACGGTGAAAGGGTTTGAGGCGCTGATGCGCTGGAACCACCCTACTCATGGTTATATTTCCCCGGGCCTGTTCATTCCCATTGCCGAAAAAAGCGGCCTGATCGTGGAGGCCAGCAAATGGGCCGTGCGCGAAGCCTGCGCCGCGCTGCGCCGGATCGAAACATTGCTGAACAAGCATGGCACGCTTTATATGAGCGTCAATTTTTCCAGTCACGATTTCGCCGAACCCGATTTCGTGCCGAACCTGATGGGCATTATCCAGGAGTCACGCATCGAACCGCACCAGTTAAAGCTTGAAATCACCGAGCGCCTGCTGATCCAGCAGCCGGATAACGCCAAGGCTACGCTGCAGGAATGCCGTGAAAAAGGCATCGGCATATCCATCGACGATTTCGGCACGGGCTATTCATCTTTAAGCTATCTATATTATTTCCCGATCGAGACGCTGAAAATCGACCAGTCCTTCGTCCGCGCCATGAGCAAAGATGCGCGCAGTCTGGAATTGGTGAAATCCATCATCGGGCTCGGGATCAACATGGGCATGAATATTATTGCCGAAGGTGTAGAAAACCGCGACGAAGCCGTGGCTCTCAAAAACCTGGCCTGTAATTCCGCACAGGGTTATCATTTCGCCCGCCCCATGAACGAAATCATGGTCACCGCCCTTCTCCAAAGCTGGCAACCTGGGCGGGCGATGGCATGATTACTTGCTGGCTGCCGTAAACACACCATCCCAATTTATCGGCGGATTAGCAGCCATTTCCTGGATCCGCGCTTCATATAAATCATAAAATCCGGCCAGTGTTTTCGCCGTCGCATGCGTTTTGCAAGCCTGCAACATCCGTAAAGCCTCCGTGAAATCGCCGATGCGGTAAAGAGCGATCATCGCTTCATGATCTTTTGCAAGCGCAGCAAATCCGGCATCACGCGCGACATTTTCTTCACCCAGCAACGTAAACACCCGCGCCGGTTTCATTTTTCCCTTCACGCGCAACAGGTCGAGTTCCAGCGTGGCGAAATCCTGCACCTGTTTTTGCGTCTGTTCACCAATCAGGATTTCGACGCCGTAGGTTTTCGTCTGGCTTTCCAGTCGCGAGGCCAGATTGACCGCATCGCCCAGCGCGGAATAGGCGAAACGCTGTTTCGATCCCATATTGCCGACCGAGGCGCGGCCCGTATTGATGCCAATCCCCGCCTGCAGGCGCAGAAGCAGATCCCGTTCCATCAGTTTTTGATTGATGGGTTCCAGCGCCTTGTTCATATGCAACGCCGTGCGGCAGGCGTGTTTCGCGTGATCTGTTACATCCAGCGGCGCGTTCCAGAACGCCATCATCGCGTCGCCCATATATTTGTCGATGGTGCCGCGGTTCTTCATCACCAGATCCGACATCGGCGTCAGGAAATCATTCATCAGATTGACTAAAGCATCCGGCGGCATGGCTTCGGCGATGGTGGTAAAACCGCGTATATCCGTGAACATCACGGTCAGTTCGCGTTCCTGCCCGCCCAATTTCAACTTCGATGGATCGCGCGTCAGTTCCTTCATATAATCCGGTGAAATATACAGCCCGAACGCATCCTTGACCGCGCGCCGTTCAGCCTCCGCTCTTAAATACGCCAGCAAGGACGACACAGCGTTCAGGCCCAGCAAGGCAAGGCCGGGGAAAATCGGATCGATCAGCAGGCCATTCCTGAATCCGTACAGCGAAAACATGGCGATTGCCGCGATCAAAGCCAGTGTAAAACCGGACATGACAATCGCACCGAAGAACGGCGCCGCGATAATAATGACAAGGCCAATTCCAGCCACGGCCAGCAATTCCATCCCTTCGATCAGCGCCGGGCGCAGCAGATAGGCATGCGTCAATACCTGTTCGATGACGTTGACATGGACTTCAACCCCCGGAATAAACAGATCGAGCGGCGTCGACCGTATATCCTTCAACCCTTCCGCGCTGGTGCCGATCAGGACGATTTTTCCGGCCACAGCGGATGAATCGATTGTTTTATCCAGCACCTTCCAGGCCGGTATGTATTCGTTCGACCGCTCCTTCGCGAACCACACATAAAAATCCCCATGCCTGTCCATGGGAATTTCAAATTTCCCGATCTTCAAGGCATAAGGCTGCCCCAGCAGGCCGGATTCATTCGGTGATACTTTGCGAATTTTTGTCAGAAGCCGCGCATCCTGCGCCACACGCAGCGCTTCCACTGACAGGGACGGATACAGCGTATTCAGCGAATCACTGCCGGACATGCGGAACAACAGCGGCACCTTGCGGATCAATCCATCAACTTCCGTCGATACGCCGAAATTACCGTTTCCAGCGGCCGCCTGTTCCAGTTCCGGCAGATTGGTCGTCACACCCTGCATCGGCGTGACCGTGCGCAAAAGTATATCTGTATCCCGCGCCATGCTGATGGGTTTCGCGGCGGGAAGATGGCGTGTTGCCTGCGCCGTTCCGGTCCAGACAAAGCCTGTGACAACGCGCCCTGAATTTTTAATCACTTCCGCAAGCTGTGCATCGTGATCAGGCAAAAGACGAATGGCATTGACGGCATCCAGATTCAACGTATCCGCCGATAGTTTATCCATGAGGCGCTGCGGCGATGTCCGATCCGGTTCCGGGAAAGTGACGTCGAATACAATCGCCCGTGCGCCCATATCGTTCAGGTTCTGCACCATGCTCGCGACCGTATCGCGCGGCCAAGGCCATTGTCCGGGATCCGGGCGCGCCAGCGACTCCTCATCAATATCGACAATGGCCACCTGGTTGCTTTCCGGCCTCGGGTACAGGCGGTTATAGCCGTCAAAAGCGATATAGCGCAGGCTGCGCATCCAGCCATAATCCTGCGTCCGCACAAACAACAATGCAGCCAGCATTAGAAGCAGAATAAACATATGCGCAAATCGTGATTTCAAAACGCTCTCCGCAATAAATCAGTCACAATTTTCATCGTTATTTTCAACGGACGTGACGTTCACATAATAGCGATTCAACAAGGGAGAAAGAATTTTATCCGTTTTTGCAGAGATATCCGGATATTCTTTTGTTTTAATAAAAATATCTAACTGCTCTATTTTTAAAGCAACCAATTCGTGAACCGTTTTGGCGGCATCAGGATCGAGATCCGATTTGAAATAGCTGCGCAGATCGCCTTCCGGATTGTTGGTTTTATAATCACTGCTGCTGTTGTCGGCCATTTGCGTGATGCTCAACGGAATGATGTAATGGCTTTTATTCCATCGGCTGATGCCAATATCGTTAGGCACGCTTGATAATTGAAACTGCTTTTTGTAGAAAGAGCCATCTCCGGGTTCTTCCATGCCATCCGCGAAACGAATGATCTGATAGAGAGCCATGGCGGCGCGTTTATCTATCATATCCTTCTTGACGTTAAAGACAGATTTTGGCGGATTACATCCGTCAGACGACAATCTGTATCCCAGGATATAATGACCTGATGCCAAAGCATCCCAGCTTTTTTCCTGCGCCACGGCCTGAAATGGAAGCATCGCCATAAGCGCCAAAAATACAAAAATCCTACCGTTCACTGAATGCCTTATCCTTCGCCTTCATAACAGGGCGCATCATATAGTCCATAATTGTTTTACGGCCCGTAATGATATCGGTTTCCGCGACCATGCCGGGAGAGATGGGAAGCGGGTGATCCGCTGTTCCAAGATAATTTTTTTCCGTCCGTACTTCGATTTCAAAAAAAGTTTTTCCTTCTTTATCAGACACACTGTTCGCACCGATACGGGCAAGCTTGCCGGTCAGCGATCCATAACGCTGCGCGTCATAAGCCGATATCTTCACCTGAACAGGTTGGCCGATTTTTAAAAAGGCAATGTCTTTCGGTAAAACCTTCGCGACGATTTTCAACTGATCATCCACCGGCACAATCTCCACCAGCTTCATCGCCGGCTCGATCACGCCACCGATGGTCTTGATCGCAATATTATTGACGATACCATCGACAGGCGAGCGTACTTCTGCACGGCTGACGCGGTCGGTGATGGAGCTGAGACTTTCTTTCAACTGCGACATCTGGGTTTCGGCCTCATTCAGTTCGCCCAGCGCCTGGCTGCGGAATTTGTCTTCCGCGTCCTTGCGTTCCTGCTGCGCGCCGTTCAGTTCGGATTGCAGGCCGGAGAGTTTCTGCTGTTCAGCCATCAGCTGGCCGCTGGTATCGGATATTTCTTTCTGCAGCCGGATTTCCTCCAGCTTTGGCACGGCCTGTTGCGCCACCATGCGGCTGGTGATGCCCAATTCCTGCCTTTGCAACGCGACGGAATCCGTCATGCGCTTGATCTGCGCGCGCGACTCCTCAATCCCCGCTTTGCTTCTGCTGATGCGTGAATCGAGAATAGCGATGGAATTCTGCAGTTCCCGCTGGCGCGACTGATGCAGCGCCTGCTCGTTGCGGGCGACGTCGGGCGCTTTCTTCACTACATCGTCCGGCATTTTAAAGGCAATGCCCTGCGCTTCTGCTTGCAACCGCGCACGCTTGGCGGTCAGGCCAAGAAACTGCGCTTCCGTTCCCCGTTCCTGCGCGCCCGATTGCGCGTCGCTGATACGCATCAGGATCTGGCCTTTGGTGACGCGGTCGCCTTCCGAAACCAGAAGCTGCTGAAGGATGCCGCCTTCCAGGCTTTGCACCATCTGGATTTCCCGGCTGGGCACGACCTGGCCTTCACCCTTGGTGCGTTCGTCTACCTTGCACAGATTAGCCCAAAGCAGAAAAAACACGACCAGACCGGCTATCGCATATAGCAACAATTGTGAAGATATATGCGGTTTGTGCCGTTGCGCCGCTTCCAGTTCGCTCATGAATTCGGTGTCGATGTCGGATTGCGATGTCATGATTTCGCCTCCACACCCTTAGTCAAAGCCTTCAGCACTTCATCCCTCGGCCCGTCGGCGACGATGCGGCCCTGGTCGATCAGGATGACGCGATCCACCAGCGCCAGCAGATGCTGCCGGTGCGTGATCAACACGAACGTCTTGCCCTGGCTTTGCTCGCTGATATGGCTCACAAAACCCTGCTCCGCCTGCATATCCATGGCATTGGTCGGTTCGTCGCAGACGAAGACGGACGGATGCATCAACATGGCGCGGGCGAGCGCGATGGATTGCCGCTGCCCGCCCGAAAGCCCTTCACCGCGCTCGCCGACCTGCGCGTCATAGCCCATCGGGTGGCGGGACACGAAATCATGCACGCCCGCCGCTTTCGCCGCCTCCAGTATCTCTACCTCCGAAGCCTGGGGCCGCGCGATGGCGATGTTTTCCCGCACGCTGCCGCGGAACAGCACGATATCCTGCGCGATATAAGCCACGTTCCGGCGCAAATCGGCGGGATCGACCTGGCGGTAATCCGTATCGTCGGCCAGGATCGTGCCTTCCGCCGGGTCATATAATCCCATCAAAAGCCGCGCAATGGTGCTTTTACCGGAACCGATGCGGCCGATCAGGCCCACGCGTTCACCCGGATTGATGGTGAACGATATCTGGTCCAGCACTTTGCGGTCCGTGCCGGGATAGACGAAGCTGACACGATCCAGGGACAACTTGCCCTTCAGAACGGGACGATGCAGAAACTGCTTATGATCTGGCCGCTCCACCGGCTTCGCCATGAAATCATTGAGCGTGCGCAGTGACGTCATCGCCTGATGATACCGCGCCAGCAAATTCGCAATTTGCCCGATGGGTGCAATCGCGCGACCGCCGAGCATGACGCAGGCGATCAGCGCGCCCATCGTCATCTGCCCGTCCTTCACCATATACATGCCGAGCAGGACGACGACAATCGACGCGCTTTGCTGAAGCAATGTCGCGAAATTCACGCCGAGGCCGGACAGGAAACGCGATTTCTGTCCATATAGGGCGCTTTCGCCAACATGAGCGGAATAACGCGCCCGCAAGCGGCCTTCCGCGCCGATGGCCTTGATGGTTTCCAGCGCGTTGATGGTTTCGACCAGCAGGCCGTGCTTGTTATCGCCGGAATAGACCGTCTTCCGCACCATCATCTTCAGCGGATATTGCAGCAGCAGCGCCGCCCCCGCCGTAATCATGATCAGGCAGGCCAGCATAAAGGCTATCGGCCCGCCAAGTATCCAGACAACGACGAGATACAATATCGTAAACGGCAGATCGACGACCGCCGTCAGCGTGGCGGAGGTCACGAAATCCTTCACCGATTCAAATTCGCGCAGCATGCTGGCGAAGGCGCCGCCGGAGTTCGGGCGGCTGGCGAGCTTCATGTTCAGTAACTGGCCGTAGATCCTGCGCGACACAGTGACATCAATGCGCCGTGACGCCACGTCGATAAAATAGGCGCGCAGCGTCCGCATGATAAAATCGAACACATAGACGGTGAATGCACCCAGCGCCAGAACCCAGCCCGTTTCCACCGCATTGTTGGGAATGACGCGGTCATAGACATTCATGATGTATAAAGAGCCGGTCAGCCCGAACAGGCCGATCAGCGTGGCGGCAATCGCGACTTGCCCGTAAATCGCCCTGCATTCCATCACCGCACCCCAGAACCAGTGACGATCGGGATCCAAACGGTGCGGCGCTTCGGGGTCGGCAAATTCTGCTTTCGGATGCACATAAATGGCAAAGCCGGTGTAAATTTTCCCCAGCGTCGCGGCTGCAATATCCTGTGTCTTCGCCGTTTCCGGCATATAGATTTCGACGGTTTTGCCGTCATTGCGGGTTTTCAGCAGCACGCAGGCCTTGCCGTTTTTCAACACCAAAACGGCAGGCAGAACGGCATCGGGAATTTTGAAAATGTCGGGCCGCTTGACGATCCTGGCCTTCAGGCCCATGCGCTCCGCCGCCTCGCAGAACAGCGCCGGGCCCATGCCTTTTTCGTCATATGCCAAGCCCGCGCGGATGGCGTCCGCAGACCGCGCACGGCCATGAAACGCCGTCAAAAAAACAAGGGAGTCCAGCAGCGCGTCATGCAGCGGGTGTCCGTGCCCTGCGGGCCTTATCTCATGGCTTGCGGTCGTCATCGGACGCCAGCCTGATATTCAGGGATTCCAGAAGCCGGCCCATGCTGGCCAGAACAGCGTATTGCGACGCCATCAGACGATACTGGTCGTTCAGCAGACCGAGCCGCGCATTGAACAATCCGTTTTCCGCCTGCAGCACCTGCAGGATGTTCATGCGCGCGCCTTCGAACTGCGCCTTGTTGTTTTTCAGCAATGTTTCGTTCAGTTCCTGCCGATCCTGCGAAATATCCAGCTGTTCCTGCGCCGTCCTTAAGCGATAATAGGATTTGCGGATGCCGTTGACGATCTGGCGGCCCTGCTGGTCGCGCTGCGCCTCGGCTTCCTTCGCGCGCTGTTTGGCCTCACGCATTTTTGCCAGCTCCGCGCCGCCCAGCGAATAATCCCAGTTCACGCTCAGCAACGCGCGGGCATCCGTGGCTTCACCGCCGATAATGTCGCGCTGATCGGTTTTACGATAGGAGAGTTCGCTGTTCAGCGTTGGATACAACGCCGCTTTCTCCGCCTCGCTGTCATGCTTCAATCCCTGCGCTTTTAAATGCGCAGCCTGAAACGCAGGATGGTGGTCGTTGGCGTAATCAATCGCACTACCAATCTTGTCCGGAATTAAATTCAGTTTCGGCACGGGTTTGGTCAGAGGCATCACAGGCTCCGCCCCCGTCACCTCAAAATAATCGGCCCGCGCTTCGTCCAGCCGCCCGATCGTCTCGCTGCGCGTGCGGTTCAGCTGCTCCAGAATATCGCGCGCCTGCACGGCCATGGACTCTTCGGCTGCCCCTTCTTTCACCATGCCTTTGATGCGCTTGATGTAATCTTCCAGCAGTGCCTGGTGGTCATCCATATATTTCAGGGATTCTTGGCCGCGCAGCAGATCGAGATAGGCGAGGACCGCCTTCAGCGCCAGTTCATCCCGCGCGTCTTCCATCCCAAATTCGGCCGACGCCTTACGGTCGCGTGCACCCTTGACACGGTTCCAGGTCTGTTCGTTGTCGTAAATCATTTCGGTCAGGCTGACCGATCCCTCGCCATATCCTGAATACCCCGCGCCGCGCGTGACGCTTAAGCCCCGGCTGGTGGCGTTGTCGCCATAGACGCGCCCGCCCGCCGCCCGCATGCTGACCTTCGGCAGGAAATTGGAGAATTGCTGTGTTTCTTCCTGCGACACCGCTTCGCTGTTTGCCTGCGCCGCCTCCACCGCCGGATGGTTGTTCATGGCGGCCAGGACGGCCTGCGTCAAAGTCCCGGCCTGCGCCGGATACGCCGCACAACCCAGCAATGCGGCCAGAAGGGCCGTGCGAAGACGGAAACGGGAACGGGCGTTGCGCATGATCGGTCTATACTAATGTTACGGAATGTACGTGAGGGCAGGCAGATACTCTCTTGAATCTAAATGAATTTACATTTTCACGCAAGCGCATGCCGACAACCCAGCCCTGCATCAAATTGTGGACACATCCTGCCAGGGCTTCACAAAGTTCTTACAATCCGGCATGGTCGAAACAGTTTTACAGCACGGAGAATCTATTGTGGGTCTGAAGGTCGCCATTCTTAAGGAAACGGCCAGCGGGGAGCGCCGTGTCGCCGCCACGCCCGAAACCGTGCGCAAGCTGAAGGCTTTGGGCTGTGATGTGACTCTGGAAACAGGCGCGGGCGCCGGATCATCCCTGCCTGATGCATTATATAAGGACGCAGGCGCAACGATTACGTCCAATGCCGGTGAAGCCGTCAAAGGCGCTGGCATTCTATTGTGTGTCCAACCGCCCGCCGATACCAAAGCGATTGAAAAAGGCACGTTGCTGGTCGGCACTCTGAACCCTTACCAGAATGGCGCACTGATTTCCGGCCTTGCCGCACAAGGCGTCGACGCCTTTGCCATGGAACTTGTGCCCCGCATCACGCGCGCGCAGGCGATGGATATTCTGTCTTCGCAAGCCAACCTCGCCGGATATAAAGCCGTGCTCGATGCCTGCGACGAATTCGGCCGCGCCTTCCCGATGATGATGACGGCGGCGGGCACCGTCCCGCCTGCCCGCGTGTTCGTGATGGGCGTCGGCGTTGCGGGATTGCAGGCCATCGCCACCGCCAAGCGCCTTGGCGCGATCGTGTCCGCCACCGATGTGCGGCCCGCCGTGAAGGAACAGGTCGCCTCCCTCGGCGGCACCTTCGTCGCGGTGGAGGATGAGGAATTCAAACAGGCCGAAACCTCCGGCGGCTACGCCAAGGAAATGTCCGCCGAATATAAAGCCAAGCAGCAGGCATTGATCGAGGAAACCATCAAGAAACAGGATGTGGTCATCACCACCGCCCTGATCCCCGGCCGCCCCGCCCCTGTTTTGGTGACCGCGAAGATGGTGCAGTCGATGAAACCAGGCTCCGTCATCGTCGACCTGGCCGTTGAGCAAAGCGGCAACTGCGAACTCTCCAAACCCGGCGAAGTTGTGGAAACCAACGGCGTCAAGATCGTCGGCCACCGCAACGTGCCGAGCCGCCTGGCGGAAACCGCCAGCGGCCTGTACGCGAAAAACCTGCTGAACCTGCTCGGCCTGTTTGTGAAAGACGGCGCGATGACCGTGAACTGGGATGATGAAATCATTAAGGGTATCGCTCTGACGCGTGACGGCAAGATTATTCACCCTAAATTTGGAGGCGCGACATGACTGAAGTCCTGACATATAAATTCGATGTATCCACGCACAGGTTACTGGCAATCTTGGATGTGCCGGAACAAAATAATGCAAGCTTAAGCTTTTTGTTTAAAGCCAACGCAGGCTTCCAATTTGACTCTGCAACCCATTCACCGCGAAATGACGATGGCAGCCTGTTATCTGCCGTCACTATCCGGTCTTTTCCCTACGGCAATGGAGAAGGCATCTATACAGCCCAGGGAACAATAGACGGAATGAAAAAATTGACGGCTATTTCATCGGTCGCCAGTATCATGAAAGCAGCAAAGCTTTTGCCAACTGCTTCTCAAGCTCCAGGATAACATTATGACCGAAACTTTCCTGATCACCGGCCTGACCGTCTTCATTCTCGCCTGCTTCGTCGGGTATTACGTCGTCTGGCGCGTCACGCCTGCGCTGCATTCGCCTCTGATGGCGGTAACCAATGCGATTTCGTCCGTCGTCATCGTTGGCGCGATCATCGCGACCGGATCGTCGCAGAATAATATGTTCGCGCAAATCCTCGGCTTTATCGCCGTTACGCTCGCCTCCATCAATATTTTCGGCGGCTTTATCGTCAGCCGCCGCATGCTGGCGATGTTTAAAAAGAAAAGCTGACCCCATGCTTAAATATCCTGAACAAGGGCTGAAACACCAAGCGCACCAAGACCGCCAAATTGAAAGTTGGGCTGCTGATCAATTTCAACACACGCTTGATAAAGGATGGCATCCGCCGTTTCGCTCGCTAGCTTTGTGTCCTTGGTGACCTTGGTGTTAAAAAAGAAAGTCCAACAATGACCACTATCGCCCCTCTCCTCTATCTCATCGCCGCCATCTGCTTTATCATGGCGTTGCGCGGCCTGTCGCATCCGGAAAGTTCGCGACGCGGATTGGCCTATGGCATGGCGGGCATGGCGCTGGCAGTCGGCACGACGCTGATGCTGCCGGGGATCGGATCGTACGGGATTATCCTGCTCGGCATCGCGCTGGGCGGCGTGATCGGCACGGTGACGGCGCTGAAGATCAAAATGACCGCTTTGCCGCAGCTGGTCGCGGCTTTCCACTCGCTGGTCGGCCTGGCGGCGGTCTGCATTTCGGCGGCGGCGTTTTATAATCCCACCGCCTATAATATCGGCGAACCGGGCGCGATCCACCTGAACAGCCTGATCGAAATGGCGCTGGGCGTTGCCATTGGCGCGATCACCTTCACCGGCTCTGTCATCGCCTGGGGCAAATTGCAGGGCGTCGTGTCCGGCAAGCCGTTATCCTTCAAGGGCCAGCATGCCGTGAACGCGCTGCTCGGCGCGGCCCTGATCGGCGCGGTCATCATGATGTGCATGACTCAGGAAACGATGTATTTCTGGGTGATCGTCGCCATCGGTCTGACCCTCGGTATCACGCTGATCCTTCCCATCGGCGGCGCGGATATGCCGGTGATCGTGTCCATGCTCAATTCCTATTCCGGATGGGCGGCGGCGGGCATCGGTTTCACGCTGCATAACAACCTTCTGATCATCACCGGCGCGCTGGTCGGCGCGTCGGGCGCGATCCTGTCCTATATCATGTGCAAGGGCATGAACCGTTCGTTCATCAGCGTTATCCTTGGCGGGTTTGGCGGGGAGCAATCCGGCCCGGCGCAGGATTACGGCGACCGCACCGCCAAGATCGGCAGCGCCGACGACGCCGCCTGGATCATGAAAAACGCCTCCAGCGTCATCATCGTCCCCGGCTATGGCATGGCCGTGTCCCAGGCGCAACACTCCCTGCGCGAAATGGCCGACCTGCTGAAAAAAGAAGGCGTGAAGGTTACCTACGCCATCCATCCGGTCGCGGGCCGCATGCCCGGCCATATGAACGTGCTGCTGGCCGAGGCCAATGTTCCGTACGACGAGGTGTTCGAACTGGAAGACATCAACCGCGATTTCGCGCAAGCCGACGTTGCCTATGTGATCGGCGCGAACGACATCACCAACCCATCTGCCAAAAACGACAGTTCATCCCCCATTTACGGTATGCCGATCCTGGACGTCGAAAAAGCCAAAACCGTCCTGTTCGTCAAACGCTCCATGGGCTCCGGCTACGCCGGTATCGACAACCCGCTGTTCTTCGCCGATAACACGATGATGTTATTGGGCGATGCGAAGAAAATGACGGAAGATATCGTCAAGGCGATGGAGCATTGATTATAAATATATTGACATAATTTTATTTGTTTTGTAAATTATGCTCATGCCTCCATCTTTAAAAAATCCATGGATTGCGGGCTGTGACCACCGCACTTTTGCACTGGCAGGCACCAGACGCCTGGGTGATTTTATCGATCCTTATGAACCGGGGAATAAAGCAAACTGCTTTACGCCTGCTCTGCTGGTACAAAATGAACAGGCTGTCATTCCGGCCGGCTATTCTCTTTATAATATAAAGCGGCCCTTGACCATTATCGATCTTGATGATCCAAAAGATGAGCATTTACTCAACCTGTATACATCGCAGGGGTTAGACCCTTACCTTGAAAACAGGTCGTCGCTTATTCAATATGTGAATAACAAAAAAAACAATCGCTGTCGATCTGGCTAGCGACTTATGGCCCAGGCAGTTGTCGCGAAAATCGGGTAATTTCGAAACGTTAGTGCGCGCCAATATGCCGACTTTGTCGGCCTTCCAGCGGACAAGGATCAGCTGGAACATAATATCTTCATGCTTTCAGACCAGAATTTTTGCGCCTTTCTTTGTGAAATCCAACGTACATGTTTTCAAAGGGCTGCGGACATTGTTGCGAAAAAAGAAGGACCAATCCACGCTTTTTACATGATGATGTCGGCACAATGGGTTTTTAATACTCAATACCTGGATACATTCGCCATTTCCCGACACCATAAAACCTATGACGGTTATCGTTTTGGCGGCGTGACAATGCTGAAGGAAGACGTGACCGGAGAATGGAATAAAATGACCGACGGGCCGGAAGGCAAAGCGGATTTTCCTGAGATCCACCCTGCGGCGGCTCCATTTAGACCCGATTTTACAAACCGTTATAATAAGCAATGGTGTGCAAGACGTCCGGTTTGATATCAAACCTTTAAGAACTTTGTCCTCCCGAGAGGGAGAAAGCTGTTGTTCTCTTTAGTCCTTCCTTTTATTCTCCCGGTATGAGTAACGATCTTTACCCTCCCGGTCTCGAAGAACGGTTTCAGCCCCCCGAAGGCTGGCGCTGGCATACATTTGAGAATGAAGGGCGTAAGCTGCGTTTCGGCACGGTCGCGCCGAAGGACCGCATTCCGGACGCCATCGTCATCGGCCTGCAGGGCGTCAACGAGTTTACCGAGAAATATTTCGAAACGGCGCGAGATATGCTGGGCCGGAATTTGAGTTTCTGGATGATGGACTGGTATGGTCAGGGGCAATCCGGGCGGTCGCTCTCCAATCCCAAAAAGCGTCATTCCAACGGTTTCGACAACGATATCGACGATCTCGCCTATTTTATCGAGGAATACGTGAAACATGCCGCCGTGCATCCGGATGTCGGGCGCATCCCGCTGGTGATGCTGGCGCATTCGATGGGGGCGAATATCGGCCTTCGCTATATCAAAAAACACCCGCAGGTTTTTTCCTGCGCCGCCTTGTCCGCACCAATGTTCGGGATCCATGCCTTGCGGTGGGTGCCGAAAAGTCTGCGCTGCGACCTGACATCTATTTTGAAGTGGTTTTTCGACACAAACTACGCGCCCGGCGGCGGCACGATTGCCAAGCATGTCGCCGATCGCCACCGGCTGATGCTGACCCATGATGCTGCCCGGGGAAGCGTGGCGCCGGCATGGCAGCGGTTTTTTTCCAACCTGACGGATGGCGTCACGATAGGATGGCTTTACGAAGCGGTTAAAAGCTGCGCCATCACTTGCCAGCCTGATTTCCTGAAGGCTGTGAAAACACCGATGATCGTCGGCATTCCCGGTCATGAATTGCTTGTGGACAACAAGGATACGCGGACAGGAACTGCGCTGGTGTCCAGTTGCCAGACCTTTGAACTGCCGGAGTCCAGTCATGAAATCCTGATGGAGCAAGACGAAACCCGTATCATCTTCCTGAATGCATTTGACGATCTTCTGAAAAAGAATGATATTAAGAGCCAGCTCAAGCCGTTTTGATGATGGAAGATTGTAAACCCATGTCCTGACCGATCCGAAAAAGATTTCAGCGACCGTTTTATTCGCCTCAGCGACCGCATTCTGTTCGCGCTGGAAATGGCCATCGATCAGGACGATATCGCCATCAGCAATCTGCTGGTCAAGGCGCTGGACATGTCCATGACCCGGAACACAGGCGGGGGTGAATTCATTGAACGCCGCGATTATCCGCCGGAAATTGAAAAGGCGATGGAGCGTCTGGGTGAATTGAAGATCAAAAAGGTTTGACCTACCCGATCAGTTTTACCCATTCCTCTTCACTTAAAACCATCACGCCAAGCTCTGTGGCCTTTTTCAGCTTGGATCCCGCATCCTCGCCCGAGACCACATAATCCGTCTTGGCGGAAACGGATCCCGCTACTTTCGCCCCCAGGCTTTCGGCTTTCGCCTTCGCTTCTGGCCGCGTCATCGTGGTCAGCGTGCCGGTGAACACAACCGTTTTGCCCGCGACCGGGCTGCCGCTTGTCTTCGGCGCGACGAAATCCTCTATGGTCAGCAGGTTTTCAAGATCGTTCAGAACCTTTCGGTTGTTACTTTCCGCAAAAAATGCGATCAAATCTTCAGCCACGCTCGGCCCGATATCCTCGATGTTCAGGAGGTCGTCATAGCCATCCTGATTGATCGACGCCCTAAGATTTTCAAACGAACCGTAAGCCGCCGACAGCCGTTTCGCCGTCGCTTGCCCCACCTGGCGAATGCCGAGCGCATAAATAAACCGCGACAATGAAATCACCCGCCGCGTATTGATCGCGTCGAACAGCTTCCGCGCCGACTTTTCGCCCCATCCCTCGCGCGCGCGCAATGGTGTCAGGCTTTTTTTATCTTTCTCCTCCAGTCGGAAAATATCGCCGGGCGTTTTCACCAACCCATCTTCCGAGAATTCACGGATGATCTTGTCGCCCAGCCCCTCAATATCAAACGCATCCCGGCTGACAAAATGTTTCAACCGCTCCACCGCCTGCGCGCCGCAAATCAGACCACCGGTACAGCGCCGCGCGACTTCCCCTTCTTCGCGAATCACCAGGGATTTACAGACCGGGCAATGGTCCGGCATATGAAACTTACGCGGATGGCCTTTGCGTTTATCCATCACCACCCCGACAATCTGCGGAATCACGTCGCCCGCGCGCTGCACGATCACATGGTCGCCAACGCGCACATCCTTGCGCTCGATCTCATCTTCATTATGCAGCGTGGCGCGGGAGACGACGACACCGCCAACCGTAATCGGCTCCAGCTCCGCCACAGGCGTCAGCGTGCCGGTGCGCCCAACCTGAATGGTAATATCGTTTAAAATCGTCACCGCCTGCTGCGCCGGGAATTTATGCGCGACAGCCCAGCGCGGCGAGCGCGAGACGAACCCCAGCCGTTCCTGCCAGTCGATGCGATTGACCTTATAGACCACACCGTCGATTTCGTAAGGCAGGTCGGGGCGCTGCTCCATCACGTCGTTATAATAAGCCAGGATGGCATCGACGGATTTGCATAGCTTCGACGGCTCCGCCTCCGGAAAGCCAAATTTTTTCAACGCCTGGCGAATGCCCCATTGCGTATCGGCAATCGCCTCGCTGACTTCGCCCAGCGCATAGCCGAAAAACTGCAGGGGCCGAGACGCCGTGATCTTCGAATCCAGCTGCCGCACACTGCCCGCCGCACCGTTGCGCGGGTTTGCAAAAATCTGCGCGTTCGCCGCCGCCTGCCGTTCGTTCAGCTTCATGAATTCGTCCCGGCGCATATAAATCTCACCGCGCACTTCCAGCACATCCGGCGCGCCTTTGATTTCATGTGGCACGTCACGGATCGTGCGGACATTGGCCGTGATGTCCTCCCCCTCCGCTCCGTCCCCGCGCGTCGCGGCCATCACCAGCCTGCCTTTCTCATAGCGTAGTGAGCATGACAAGCCGTCAATCTTCGGCTCCGCCACTACCTCCACCGCTTCGGTCTCTTTCAATCCCAGAAACCGCCGTACCCGGTCGATAAAATCGGTCACGTCCTCATCGGCAAACGCGTTGCCGAGCGAAAGCATCGGCATCGCATGCCGCACCTTCTTGAACCCTTGTACGGGTGCCACACCTACACGCTGCGTCGGGCTGTCCGGCGTGATCAGATCGGGATACTCAGCCTCTAGAATCTCAAGTTCACGGCGGAGATCGTCGTAATTCGCATCTGAGATTTCGGGGGCATCTTTTGAATAGTACAAGGCATCATGCCGTTGAATTTCAGCAACCAGTGCCCTATGGCGGGCACGACATTGTTCAAGCGTTCTTTTTTTAATGATTTCAGCCATGTTTCAGCTTCGTACAGGAAAAGATCTTTGCATTTATAGTCGTCTGAAGAACGAATGAAAACTCCCACCTTATATAATTTACATATTATTTATAAATAATATTGACATATTAAAATAATCTGCATATAAGACAAAAAACAAAGTTAGGATTAATAAAATATGAAATCTCCAGTTTTAACGAATGATCTGCTTTCCATGGGCGTGGATAACATGGATGCCCTGGTCGAACGTATTGCAGCGGATTGCCCCAAGAATCAGTTCTTGCGTGAATTCACCCAAAACAGCATCGATGCCCGTTCTACCGATATTTATTGGGGTTATGACGATACATTCGTTTCAGGCGTTCGCAAGCTGTCCATTACCGACAATGGCACTGGCATGTCACCGGGTCACCTGTTGCATCTTATTAATAATTTATCCGCTTCATCCCATACACAGGCCCTGAATGGAAATTTTGGGATTGGCGCAAAAATATCTTCGCTAAAGGATAATCCTTACGGCATCGTTTATCATTCCTGGCAAAATGGTGCGGGCGCGCAAATCTGGCTGTGCCGTGATTCCCAAGGCCGCTATGGGTTAAAACAATATACCATGGCTGATGGAACCGAGCAGGCCTGGCTGCCTCTGCTCGACAGCGACAAACCTGATCAAATCAAACAAAATGGTACAAAGGTCATTTTTCTGGGTAAGAGTCCGGAACATGAAACATTTTATCCTGATAATATCGCCGGCCCCCAGACATCCTGGATACGCAGCTATCTGAATAAGCGTTATTTCACTCTGCCGTCCGGCATCAATGTCCACACGGTCAGCGGCAGCAAAAACAAATGGGAATGGCAAAGCCGCGTTCATGGGCAATGGGATTTCCTGAACGATAACTGCATGGCCAGCGACACAAAACAAATCGGGGATTTCACCGTTTATTGGTGGCTTTTAAAAGATGATGCAAAGGCTTTAAAAAACTTTTCCGGCCAATACAACAATCGGGGACATGTTGCCGCTATCCTCGATGACGAACTGTATGAAGTGCAAGACAGCTACAAGGCGCGTACAGCCCTACAAAATTTCGGCATATTCACCGGCCACGAACGCGTTGTGATTTATGTCCAGGTTGACGATCCGTCCAAGATCGTATCGAATATGGTGCGTGACAAGCTGATATATAATGGCGGTGAATTGCCGTGGATATCTTTGGGCGAATCTTTTCAGAAAGACCTACCGCAACCTTTGCAGGATTATTTAGAAGGCATCCTCAACAAAAGCGAACAGCCGGACCACGAGGATAAAATTATCGAGCGGCTGAAACGGATTGAACATCTGCTTCTTGAACCTACATTTCGCCGTTCGGCACAAGGCGCTGATGTCATTGATCTTGGAAAGGAAAAAACCAACATCCGCCTTTTACCTGACAGAAAAAAAGAACCAAAACCGGACAGAAAATCTTCCAAATCCGACAAAGCAAAGCCGGAAACGCCTAATTCCCGTTTTCCTTTCAATGCCGAGGCTGGAAAAACAGCAGAGCCAGAGCAAAAAATAGATTATCCAAAAGTTGTTTTTATCAGTGTGGCAAACGGCATGCGCAGCATTAATGACGATATGGAAGGTCATGCGGCGCAGTATATTGGCGGCGAGCAAAACATGCTTCAGGTCAACAGGGATTTTGGTCCCATGCAAAAATTAATTGAAGACTGGAAACAACAATATAAAAATGTTCCGGGATCGACTCATGAGATCACGAATACGATTGAGCAATGGTATGCCCAGGTCCTGGTAGAAACTGTTATCAGGACCCGCCAGTACGGCCACACAAATCCGTGGAGAAATACTTCGGTCGATGACATGCTTACACCGGCCAGCCTGACGGCTGCGGCTATGCAGATTTATTTTTTGAATGACGCAGTGGCCAAGAGTCTGGCTTTAAAATTGAAATCTTTAAAAGATAGAGATTCCAGGCCTGCGGTTGCGTAATAATAACCTTAGCTTCCCGTCTCCAGCAGCCGTTCCGCAGCCTTCCGCGCTTCTTCTGTCACCGTCGCGCCGGACAGCATCCGCGCGATCTCATCCCGCCGGTCATTGACGGCGGAGAGCGGGATGACCGTGGTGCGGATGTCCTTCGCGCCCTGTTTCATGACGATCCAGTGATGACCAGCACGCGCCGCCACCTGCGGGGAGTGCGTCACGACCAGAACCTGCCGCGTTTTCGCCATGCGGGCCAGGCGTTCGCCGACCGCCGCCGCCGTCGCTCCGCCGATGCCGGTGTCAACTTCGTCGAAAATATAGGTTGTGGCCGAGCCCACCGTGGCCATCACGACTTTCAGCGCCAGCATGAACCGCGCCATTTCGCCGCCGGAGGCAATCTTGCCCAGCGGTCCCGGCTCCGCGCCCGGATTAGTAGCGACCAGGAATTGCACGCGCTCCGTACCGCCCGGCCCCCACTGGTTTTCAGGCAGGGGTTCGATGCTGGTGACAAACCGTGCCTTGTCCAGTTTTAACGGCGCCAGTTCCTTCGCCACCAGACCGTCCAGTTTCATGGCCGCTTTGCGCCGCGCGGCATTTACCGTTTCGGATGACGCAATAAACCCGGCCCGCGCCTGTTTCACTTCTGCGTCCAGCTTTCTTAAAAGCTCCCCGCTGCGGTCGATCAGGCCAACCTTTGCGGCTAGCGTTTCGCGCATCGCAGGCAATTCGTCGGCGCGGCAACCATGTTTGCGGGCGGCAGCGCGGAGGGCATACAGCCTGTCCTCGATTTCCTCCGCCGAAACATCATCATTTTGCAGATCGCGCTGCAGGGATTCCAGTTGGCCCACCGCGTCCTGCAATTCCTTCGCCGCGCGGTCCATCGCCTGGATAACACCGTCGATTTCGGTTGGCGCGCGGTTGCCGAGGCGTTCCAATACTTTCGCGGCGCGGGCGATGGAAAGTTCCGCGCCGTCTTCGCCGCTGATCGCTTCCCATGCCTCGCCGTAAGCGGACAAGAGAAACTCCTCCTGCTTCATCTTGTCGCGCAGTTCGCTAAGGCGCTGTTCCTCGCCCTCTTCGGGGCGCAGTTCGTCCAGTTCGGCGACGACATGGCGCAGATACTCTTCATCCGCCCGCGCCCGCTCCGCATCTTCGTTCGCCTTTTTCAGGCGCGCGGCGGCATCCTGCCAAGCATACCAGCCGGACTCTACGCCTGAAGAGTCAATCTTCGCGTAATCGTCCAACAGTCCGCGATGGGCTGTCACGTCGAATAATCCATGCGTATCGAACTGCCCATGGATTTCCACCAGCAAGGCGCCTGCCTGCTTCAAAAACCCGATGCTGACCGACTGGTCGTTGATAAAGGCGCGGCTTTTGCCGTCCACCATCAAGACGCGGCGAACGACAAGATTGTCCGACGCATCAAATCCCTGCTCCGACAACAACGCACGCACGGGATGGTTTTTATCGACGTCAAATTCCGCCGTCACGCTCGCCTGATCCGTGCCGCGCCGAACCAAGCCGGAATCCGCACGGCCCCCAAGCGCAAGGCCGAGTGAATCCAGCAAGATCGATTTCCCCGCGCCCGTCTCCCCGGTCAGGGCGCAAAATCCCACCGCGAAATCAATCGTCAGCTGTTCGATCAGGACGACATTGCGGATGGAGAGGGAAGTAAGCATAAAACCACCCTCCCTATATCGTCATCCCGGCGAAAGCCGGGACCCATGCCCTCTCGCCGCATCGATAAAGGCGGTTTTTTACGCGAAAGCCCGAAGCGCCGAAGGAAAAAATAATTCTTGAGGTCTCCGGGTCTCCGCGTTTACCTTCTTCCTTCTGTGATGCCGCACCATCGTATGGATCCCGGCTTTCGCCGGGATGACAATATAACGATATAGGCTGGCAACGCCGCATTTCCATTAATCTGGCTTGAACAGCGACTCGACCGTGCGGTCCACGAAGGACCGTTTGTCGATCAGTTTCTGCCGCTGCTGATCGTCGAGAAGCTTATACGTTTCCGCATACCACTTGCTGCCCGGATAATTGTATCCCAGCACGGCGGCAATGCGAGTCGCCTCATTTTTCAGACCGAGCGTCAGGTAGGATTCCACCAGCCTGTGCAGTGCTTCCGGCACATGGGTCGTGGTCTGGTAATTCTTCACCACCGCCAGGAAGCGGTTGATGGCGGCGTTCACTTCCTTGCGGTTCAGGTAATACCGCCCGATCTCCATTTCCTTGCCCGCCAGGTGGTCCAGGGTCAGGTCGCGCTTCAGCGTAGCGTCGCGCGAATACTTGCTGTCCGGGAAGCGCTGAATCAATGCGTTCAGGGAATCCAGCGCGTTCTGGGTCATTTCCTGGTCACGCGCCACATCGCTGATCTGTTCGTAATAGCAAAGGGCGCGCAGATACAGTGCGTAGTCGATATCCTTGTTGCCGGGATGCAATTCGGCGAAACGATCCAGCGCGCCGACCGCTTCCTCATAATCCGTATTGCGATAGAGGGCGTAGGCGGACATCAGCTCCGCCCGTGTCGCCCATTCGGAATACGGGTGCTGGCGCTCCACCTCGTCGAACAGGTCGCTGGCTTTTTTGTTGTCGCCTTCCTGCATGGCATTGGCGGCATCGTTGTACAGCACCTCTACCGGCTTATCGGCGACTTTGGCGTCCTTATCGCTGCCGCAGGCACTCAGCAGCACACAGGCCGCTATCGATAACGCCAAACCCTGCCAGACTGATTTCATCACGCGCGCCCTGTTCTTATTTTCCACGAATGCTATATAAATAGCGAGGTTCAGCCCATAATAAAAGAGCATAATCAGGTTTAATCACAGAGAGTTCCGCCCATGGTACATGTAACAGACAACACAGCATTTCATCGTTATGAATATACCGTCAACGGTGAGACTGCCTTTGCCAACTATCGGCTGGATGGCGATACGCTGGTCATTCTTTATGTCGAATCACCCCAAGCCCTGCGCGGCACGGGGGCCGCGGGCGTATTAATGCAAGGCATCGTCGACGACGCCAAGGCCCGCAACCTGAAAATCACGCCCATCTGCGGCTACGCGGCATCGTGGTTTAGGAAGCATAACCATCCTACAATTTAAACATCGTCATCCTCCGGCTTGACCGGAGGATGACGNAAATGCTAAAAGTGTCTTCCGTATTTAATTCAAGTCCTTGACCTACAGCATCTAACGAAACCATTGTTATGGGGGCTGTCCTAGATAACTAGCCGCAGGATATAAAATATGGGGCTGCTAGATGAAGAAGCTATGCATACTATCCGTATGAGGAAGAGCCGCCTGAGCAAGGCAAAGCAAAATCGACTGATAGAACATTTTGTGGCGGGAGCAACGGCACGAACGGCTGCGGATCTTGTCGGCGTGAACAAAACGACCGCCGCGTATTATTTTCACCGTCTGCGCGAGATCATCTATCAAGCAACGGAAGACGCAACGCCGTTTGCCGGAGAGATCGAAGTTGACGAGAGTTACTTCGGCGGCAGACGCAAAGGAATGCGTGGCAGAGGGGCTGCCGGGAAAGTGCCTGTATTCGGGCTTTTGAAGCGTGGCGGCAAGGTTTACGCGAAGGTCATCCCGGATGCAAAGAGCAAGACGCTGATGGGGATCATGGAAAATAAAATCGTCCCCGACAGCATCGTGTATTCAGATTCATTCGGCTCCTACAATGTGCTGGACATCTCGGAGTTCAAACATTACCGGATCAATCACTCGGAATTGTTTGCGGATGGGCGCAACCATATCAACGGTATTGAGAATTTCTGGAACCAGGCCAAGCGTCACATGCGCAAATTTAACGGTGTCCCGAAAGCTCATTTCCCGCTATTTTTGAAGGAGTGCGAATGGCGCTTTAACAACCCAAGCCCTAAAGCGCAATTAACACAACTTAAACAATGGGTTGATTATTACATAGGATAGTTATCTAGGACAGCCCCAAAAATATCCACCTTTTTAAGGACAACGTCAGGCAAGGTTTTCCTATCAAAACCCCGCCGCCGATGCCGCCGCTGCATAGGCGCACACAATCATGGGGCCTGAAGGCAAATCCGTTATAATGGATATGACCAGCCCTCCTGCGACTGCAACAAAAGAAACGCCATAGGCAACCATCAGGCCATGTTTACTCGAACCCACCGCCATGGCGGGCAGGATCAGCGATGCAAACACCAGATAGACCCCCACCATTTGCACCGAAATCGTGATGCAGGCCGCGAACAGGAAATAAAAATACCGCCTGAATACTTCCGGCAAAAACAGAACCAAACCCAGC
This sequence comes from Alphaproteobacteria bacterium, assembly GCA_044220535.1. Classification (GTDB taxonomy): domain Bacteria; phylum Pseudomonadota; class Alphaproteobacteria; order Micavibrionales; family Micavibrionaceae; genus JBDHTS01. The sequence goes on from JBGAQU010000011.1 coordinate 27,102, forward strand.
ACAGGCACATAAACCGATGCAGCCCATAGAACATGCGGCCACTGCACCCATAAAATCTGCCCGGCCATCAGGTTGCTGACTTCCTCCCCGCCATGCGGGTCGCCCGCGAAGACGAGGATCGCAAGCGACGCGGCCATGACGAAAGAACAGCCAATCAGTGCCTCCTGCACCGTCTGCCCTTTTTTCTCCAGCCGGGAAAAGATCGTCGCGGCGGCAAACGCGCACAGGAAAGCCACACCCTGTCCTGCAAATCCCTGCCAGCCCAGCAAAACCGACGCGGCGACGATGCCGAGGCCCGCAATTTGCGCCACTGCCAGATCCATGAATATGATCCCGCGTTTAAAAACCTCCCGCCCCAGCGGAACATGGGTCGAGGCGACCAGCAATCCCGTGGCGAATGCCGGGGCGATCAGCCCCGGCATGCCGTTCATCGTCAATGAAAAACTCACGACGACGCCCCTTTCAGCAGGGACACTGTCCTGCCGAACATGGCATCCAGCGTATCCGCGCCGTCCGTTCCGCCCACCGTAAAGGGCAGCCGCACGATCTTCGCGCCCGTTTGCGATGCCAGCCATTGCGCCGCCTCGTCATTGTCAAACGGGGCGAGGACGATGGTTTTGACTTTGGCGTTTTGCGCGGCGGACAAAACCGTCTGTAAATGCGATGGCGTTGGCGGCACGCCCGGCTTTACTTCCAGCGTCGCCACCTCTTTCAATCCCAGCCACCGGTTCAGGTAGTTGAAATTGTCGTGATAGACGACAATCGGCGCGCCCCGCAGGCTTGCGGCATCCTGAGCCCAGCGTGCCGTGCTCTGTTGCCAGCGCACTGAGAAATCACCGGCGGATTTCGCATAGGTTGCCGCGTTGGCGGGATCGACCTGCGCCAGCCGTTCCGCCAATGCTTTGGCGACCGCCAGGATATTGCGCGGATCGGTCTGGATATGCGGGTTGCCTTCCGGATGCACATCGCCCATGGCGCGGTCGACACGCTGCGGCTTGTCCATCAGCGCCACAGTATCCGACGCCATGAAATTGCCGGGCTGCCCGGGCTGGACCGCGCCGCCCGCCGCCTGCTGCATCAATACGGGCAGCCAGCCGGACTCAAGACCAGCGCCGGTGCACGCCACCATATCGGCATTGCGCATCGCCGCCAGCAGGCTGGGTTTGGCGCGGACATGGTGCGGATCCTCCGTGCCCGTCGTCGCGGCGGTGACGTTCACCTTGTCACCGCCGATCTCCTTTGCCAGTGCGGCCCATTCAGGTTCACAGGCAAATATATTGACGGCGGCATTTGCTGACCCGCTGTAGATCACGGAAGTCAGAACGATCAGTAAAAAGTAAATACGTTTCATGTTTATCTCCATTAGAAGCTGTGAGCGGGATGAGCGCCGATGCTCATGATGTATTGAAGGATCACCTGGTTGTCTTTCTCGCCGGATGACGGTTCCTCATGGCCGAATTGCAGCCGGACGCGGCTGAATTCGCTATTGGTCCAGTCGGCCATGATGGCCGCGTTCCACGGATCATGCCCTTCGTCATCCAATGCGCTTCCGGCGAGGCCTGCCGGAACATCCGGGGCGTTCAACTGACTGTATCGCCCGCCGATCCGCCATTGCGGCGCGAATTTATAGACGCCCTGCCCGTACCAGCCGCTTTGATGGCCGTCGAACGCGATCGCGCCGGTTCCGGCATCGGTATCGTCATACGTACCATCTTCCTTGCGCAGGAAATATTCGCCCTGCAGCGTCACTTCCTGTTCTTTCGCATTACCGGTCGGATCCCAGACATAGCGCAGCGAAGCGCCGTACAGGTCGCTGTCGCCACGGAACAGAACCGCATCATCATTGCCGGACCGTTCGTCCGGACTCGCCTGCAGCGTGGACAGGCTGGCGAGCCAGTTCTGGTTGTTACCGATGTCACCGCCGATTTTGGCATATGCCGTCCAGGCCCCAGGATCGCTGCCATGCGACCCGCCACCCGGAAAATCATTGCCGCGAACGACTCCGCCGCCGATTTCCGAATAGAAATCCGTCGGCAGGATCCATGATGCCAGAACGCCGTCATCCTTATACGAATTATTAAGGAATGCGCGGTTCGGCAGAGGCCGGTCGGCGAAATCATCCGTATGCGCATGATGTTCGTTCAGGTAACCGATCGGCATCAGCGACCGCCCAGCCTGAATACCGAGGCCGTAAGGCAGGCCCAGCGTACGGATCCAGGCCTCTTCCAGTTCGATCTCCGTTTCCCCGTCCTCCTCGCTTAAGGATGCGGTCAGGTTGGCAGTGAACTTGTCGTCGACATTGGATTTCAGGTTGATTTCTGCTTCGTCGAGTCCCAGGCCTTCGCCGGTGCGCCCGCCTTCCTCGCCGGTCGCGAAACCGGCCAGATCAGGATGATTGCCCGAAAACGCCGCATAATGCCCGTTCAGTACAGCGCCGATGGCGGGATTGAAAGCGTTGTCGTTCGATTGCGTACCGGATGGCACAGCCGAGACAATAGGTGCGGAAGCTTGCGCCTGTTCCAGCTGGTTCAACCGGCCCTGCATCTGCGCCATTTGCGCTTTCAGGGTTGCGATTTCGGATTGCGAATCCGGCGCGGCCAACGCCGGTGCAGATACGCCGAGTAACAAGGCAGCAGTCATTGCCGCCCTCAATAGAGTGCGAGACATGATAGGAGTCCTTTCTTTCCTTATCAGTATTGAAAAAAGTCAGTGATGATCAGGAAAGAAAAACGGGCGGCGCGCGGGCGCGGTTGGTGGAACATTGGGAATGGACATGAAAGACGGGAAGGTCCGGTGCAATCAGGGCCGCAGAAAGAGACGTGATATGCAGAAAAATGCCGGAAGCAAAGATCGTATGGGAAAAACTTTTGGAGTACAGGCAGATCTGGCAGATTTTATCCGCTTTTTGCTTGTCCGCTTCGTTACGGTCTATTGTGTTGACGCCGCTGTCGGCATGGACCAGCGAAACAATCGTTTCGTCTTCCAGAAAATGCACAGTGGCGTGCTGCGCCAGCGCCAGTTGCGCCGCCAGCATCACCAATATCAGGAATTGCCCGATATGCTTTCTGAAAGTCATCAGGATAATGAACACAGGATCGGATGTAAAATCAAGTCTCAAATACCTGAAAACTGTCATCCTGAGCGCAGCGAAGGATCTTCACAATAGGGCCTGGCCGCACCGGTGCAGATCCTTCGCTGCGCTCAGGATGACAAACAACTTCAATCAATAAAAAATCGTCTTGGTCCGATGCGCCTTGCCTGTTTTATACCGCGCCTCTTCCGCGGCGCGGTGCCAGAGGATGCGGTCGATGGCAATTTCGGTGAGGCCGGACAAGGTGGCCAGACGCCCCGCCACATATCCGGCGCAGGCGCGGATTTCAACCTCTTCCTGCGACCCGGATTCAATCGGCATACCCCGGTCGATCCGATCCGCGAGATCGCTTTCATACTCAATGAGTCCATCCGTGCGCAGCACATGCGGCACATCGTTATCGGCCAGGATGGTCAGGCGTTCGATATCATGGAACGCTTCCAGCCCCAGCTTGGCAAAGGCGTCGTTCAAATCCCCCGCCGTGCTTTGCGCGCGTTTCAGGATGGGAATGCGCAGCCCGCGATAGAGCGGCATGTCCGCGAACGCTTCCAGCCGCGCCATGGCCTCAATAAAATCGTCGACCCTGCCACCCGCATGGTTCACCATGCCTAAAAATGACCCGCCATGGTTCAGGCGGATATGGTTACCCAGCTCATTAAAATTGCGGCTGCATAAATCCGCGAAGGCGCGGGAAATCGGCGCATCGTAAGGCAGATCCAGCAGAGCGGCACAGTCTTCGCCTTTCATGACAGCCAGCCTGTCCGCACTAAACGGCCCTTCGGATTCAAACCGGCGTTTCAGACGCGTGGACAGCGAGAAATAAATTGAATCCTCGAACACCCTCCATCCTTCCGCCGCCATATCGTCCTTATAACCCGATCCGAAATTAATGGCATCAAGCGTCAGGACAAAAGCAGCGGTCTGTTCGGCATTGCCCTGATAATGATGGCTGGCGTCGAAGGTCTTATCGGCCGGCAGGGGTTTCAGCCCGGCAGCATATTCGGCAAGCTTGTCCGTATGGATACGCACGAAGCGTGCCTGCATCGCAACCAGGGCAAAGCCTTCACGCACATCGTCGAGGATCCGGGTATCTTTTGTCTTGAGAAGAGCCACAATCGTCAGGCCGCAACAGTGTCCAGCACGCCGGCGGCGGCAACCGGAGCCATGACAGGCGCGGTGTCTTCAAACACATCGACATAGGCCCAGGCGCCCGGGGTCGCGAACAGTTCGTGCAGGATCGCGTTGTTCAGCGCGTGACCGGCCTTGAAGCCTTCATACGTGCCGAGGATCAGGCCGCCGGCCAGATACAGGTCACCCACCGCGTCCAGCAGCTTGTGACGGATGAATTCGTCGGCGAAGCGCAAACCGTCTTCGTTCAGGACTTTTGTGTTGTCCAGCACGATAGCGTTATCCAGCGAACCGCCGCGGGCAAGACCAGCCTTGCGCATCGCTTCCACTTCATGCGCGAAGCCGAAGGTGCGGGCAGCGGCCAGGTCATGGCGGAAATTGCCATTATACAGCTTTGTTTCAAAAAACTGGCTGCCGATGGCCGGGTGATTGAATTCGATCTGGCCGACAAAGGCGCTGGAGTCGCTTGGGCTCAAACGGACGCGTTTGCCGTCTTGGGTCACGGACACTTCCTTCAACACGCGGATCGCACGGCGCGGCGCGGATTGCGCGGTCACTCCAACAGCATCGAAACGTTCAACGAACGGCGCGGAGCTGCCGTCCATCACGGGCACTTCCGGCCCGTCGATTTCGATCATCGCATTGTCGATACCACAGCCGCGCAGGGCTGCCATTAAATGCTCGATGGTGCCGACGCTCGCACCCGCTTCATTGGCGATCACGGTGCACAGGCGCGTATCGACCACATTGTCCCATTGCGCGGGGATGACATTATCCCGGTCCGTGATATCAGAACGCACGAAGACGATGCCATGGCCTGTAGCCGCCGGATGAATGGTCAGCGTGACCACAGCCCCGGAATGAAGGCCGATGCCCTGGATGGTCAAAGTCTGGCGAAGGGTCTGTTGCATATATTTAACCGTACCGGTGTATGCGAAATTTTCTATCACATATATATGTCATAGGGTGCGCCGCCACAAATCACGCATTATTGCGCTGTGTTACATTTTTAAGTTATTGATATATTTATAATAATTGTCATTCCGGCGAAGGCCGGGATCCATGCGATCTTTAAATATCGCAAAAGGTGATAACGGTCGTAGAGAGCGCTCTATGCCCATTATTTCCTTTTGTTTTGACCCAGCATTGTATGGATCCCGGCCTTCGCCGGGATGACAATAAAAAATAGGGCCTGAATAACAGGCCCTATTTAAAAAACGTAGCGCCTATCAATTCGCCTGGCGTCTCAAAAAGGCCGGGATATCCAGCTCGTCATCGCTCGCCTGCTCGACCTTGATCGAGGGGACTTCGATGGCGAGGCTGCCTTGCGTTTCGTAACGCGGCTGGGCGCGCAGACCGGAGTGGAAGCTGCCAGCCGTGCCGGATGCGGGCGCAGAGGGCTGAGGCGCGATGGCTGTTTCTTCCACGGTTTCCGTCACGACCGTTTCATGATGCTGACCTAAAGCGCCGGTAATGCGGTCGAACAGCGAGGTCGTGCGGCGTTTCTGCACGCCCGATCCCGGAACCGGCGGACGAAGCGCGAAGCCCGTGCCGGTGACCGCTTGCTCGACAGGCTCTGCAGGGCGAACGAATTGCGGGCTGTTGTAGCTCACTTCCGGACGCGGGCGCTCGACCTCCATCGCCTGGGGCGGGATGAAGGCATCGTTATAGATCGTACCGCGCAGTGCGCCGGTCGGCACGCTCGCGGCCTCAGGCTTTTTTCCAACGGGTTCCATCGCGCTGGCGAAATTGCGCTGGTCGAACATGTCGGTTTCCGGCTCCACCATGCGCTGAAGCGGCGCAGGGGCGGAGACGGAGATTTGTGCAGCGGACCGCACAGCCTGTTGTGAATAGGCAGCGGAAGCGTGAGCGGCCTGCAAAGGCACGTTCGCCGATTCCGTGTTTGGCTGCGCGCGTTCGAAGCGGCGTTCGGAGACGGCGTTGGTCGTCCATGCCCGCCCGCCTGGCTTGCGAGCCTTTTCCTCAACCGCGTCGATACCCGTGGCGACCACGGATACGCGCATGACGCCATCCAGCGATTCGTCGAGGGACGAACCGAAGATAATGTTGGCGTTCGGATCCACTTCCTCGCGGATGCGGTTACAGGCCTGATCGACTTCGAACAGGGTCATGTCGGTGCCGCCGGTGACGTTGATGATGACGCCGCGCGCGCCCTTCATCGAGACATCGTCCAGAAGCGGGTTGTTGATCGCGGCCTCTGCCGCGCGTTCGGCGCGGTCGTCGCCGGTCGCCTCGCCCGTGCCCATCATGGCCTTGCCCATTTCGAGCATGACCGAGCGAATATCGGCGAAGTCCAGGTTGACGTCGCCCGGGCGGATCATCAGGTCCGTCACGCCACGCACGGCGGATTGCAGGACGCCGTCCGCCATGCGGAACGCTTCGGAGAAGGTGGTCTTCTCATTGGCGATACGGAACAGGTTCTGGTTCGGGATGACGATCAGCGTGTCGACGAAATCCTGCATCTGGTCGATGCCCGACTCCGCCATTTTCATGCGGTAACTGCCTTCGAAGTGGAACGGCTTCGTCACCACGCCGACGGTCAGGATGCCTTTTTCGCGAGCCGCTTTCGCAATGACAGGGGCAGCGCCCGTACCGGTGCCGCCACCCATGCCGGCCGTGATGAACACCATATTGGTGCCGTCCAGATAGCGCAGAACGCTATCCAATGTCTCTTCCGCGGCTTCGCGGCCGATTTCCGGTTTCGCGCCGGCGCCGAGGCCGCCCGTAACGGTTTCGCCGAGCTGCACGCGGTTTTCGCAGAAGGACCGGTCCAGTGCCTGCGCGTCCGTGTTGCACACCAGGAACTCGACACCTTCAAGACCTGCGCCGATCATGTTGTTGACGGCATTACCTCCGGCGCCACCGACGCCGACAACGACTATTTTGGGAGACAATTTCTGGACCTCTTTGTGATGCATTCTGATGTTGAGCATGGCGGGAACCTCCTGCGTGACAAACCGATTCTATGAAAGCGCGTGTTGAATTGAAAGCGCCTGAATGAAGGGCACGGCCATTTTTGACGGCGAAACAGCCAGTTTGTTCGTGTTCATGGGCTTGAGCTTTGGTTGACTTCGGGACTCTAAGTGATTCTTTTGATTCAGACTTTGGAAAGTGTCTCAGACCCCCTTAGATTCGTGAAGGGGATATCCTCAATAATCTGTGGATAACTTTGTCATTTTTCAAGGGATTCAACAAATAAAGAGGTGGACAGATCGGTGAATCATCTGTCGGTAACCATTATTGATTCTGCAAAATCTATACGACACGCCCTTATAATCGCTCCCGATTCAAGGGCTTGAATGAACCAATTGAGGTCTCACATTTGGCTGATGCCGCTTTCTGGTCCTAATGTCGATGACTTGAGCCGAATCTTGAGAGACATCCGCCTTTTCTTGCGGATCATGAAGAAACAGGCCTGACCAGGTATTAACCGCCATAAAAAAGTGCCGCAGATCACGAAGCTTTTCGACTTTCAATACGCGCTCCATGCGCTCAAGCTCATCACACAAATGATGAATGGTTTTAAAAACCTGTTCTGTATCCATGACCCGAGCCTTATTTTGCCCTGCCGTTCCAAGATCGGAAGCGTGGCAATTAAGGTCTTCAATTTGCCTCTTTGCGGTTTTGAGAAGAGTTGATCTTGTATTGCCAGGAATATAATATTGCACAGTTTGCGCGCCCAGCCACATGGCTGCTTTCTGAAAGACCGGCACGAGACGCGGCGTTATATATGTGATGGACGGACGTGATGGATGTTCGTACGGATCCATATCCTGGATTTCATCTTCATTATTATAATCTGCAAAATTGTTTGCGATCTTTTTGTCCAGTGCGCATAAGGCAGTTTCTACTTGCATGCGCACGATGCGAACAGGCAATTGCAATTCAAACGGAGGAGACGGCTTTCCTTCTTTGTTTTCGATATGAATAAGGACGTCTTCGATTTTTCCCAATGTCTTATACAATGTTTTTAAGTGCACGGAAGTTTCAAGCAGATCATCCGATGCATCGAATAACCGCCAGTCAGGATAATCCAGAACGGTCGCCGCCCTGTCCATATCGGCAAACAGTTGTGGTGCTTGAATCTGGATTGCATCACCAACGGGACCGAAGGTTAAAGCCTTACAGACAAAAGATCCGAATACTATGGCCAGGGAAGGCGTGCGGTCTTCTTCCAGACGTCGTTCCACCGTATTGATTGTGTGTTCGAAAAGCGTTGGCATGACAGTCTCCCCTGTTCTTAATTTTATGGGGGTGATGCTAACATAACGCAACGGGGCGTACAATAAAACGCCTTACCAATTTTCCTTCATCCACAGCTTCAGGCGTTCCCACACGCTGCCCGGCTCCATGCGCGCCAGAATCTCGCCCGGTATTTCATCCGTGTGCTCGGTGATATAGGTCAGTAATCCAGCCGTCGTCGCAAAAGCCGGTCCGTTCACCGCCTCCGCCAATCCGCCGGACCGCAAAAGCCGCCCCAGCCGCACCTGCTTGTCGAGGATATGCTGCGCCAGGTCGCGCATGCCGGGCATCTGGCTGGCCCCGCCGGTCAGGACGACGCGGCGGCCCGCTGCCAGGCCAAAGCCGCTGGATTTCAGCTTGTCGCGTGAAATCTCCAGAATCTCCTCCAGCCTTTGCTGGATGACGCCGATCATAATCGCGCGCGGCACGTGGTTCGGCACCAAGTGATCCGTCTCCCCGATCTGCGGCACATCGATCAGTTCGTTGTCGTCGGTGCTGGAGGCGGTCGCGCTGCCATATAATGTTTTCAGCCGTTCGGCGTCATTGATCGACGTCGTCAGGCCGCGTGCAATATCGTTCGTAACATGCTGGCCGCCCACGGGAATCGCATCGCAGAAGGTCAGCGCCCCGCCCTGGAACACGGCGATGGATGTGACGCCGCCGCCCATATTGATGACGGCGCAGCCCAGATCCTTCTCATCCTCCACCAGCGTGGCGAGTCCGGCGGCGTAGGCGTCATGACACAAAGCCGTCACATCCAGATGACTGCGTTCGATACAGGTCGCCATGTTGCGCAACGCCGCCATGTCAGCCGTGACTAGGTGGATGCCAACATCCATCTGATCCCCCACCATGCCGCGCGGGTCTTTCACGCCGCCATGGCCATCCAGCGAAAAGCCGCAGGGGATGGAATGCACCAGTTCGAAATCATTCGTCACCGCATGGTCCTGCGCCTTTGCCAAAGCGCGGCGGATATCATTGTCCGTTACAGCATGGCCGTTGATATCGACGCCGACTGAAAAATTATGGGATTTAACATGGACGCCCGGGACATTGATAATGACTTCACGCAGCGGATAGCCCTTCATCGCCTCCGCCGCCATATTTTCCGCAGCATGCACTGTCTGGCGGATGGCGGCTTCGGCGGCCGATAGATCGGTGATCGTGCCTTTCAGGATACCAGCGGACGCCTGGTGCCCGATGCCCAGAACCTCGAAATTCCCTTCATCATCCACAATGCGGGCGATGAAGCAGGCAATCTTGCTGGATCCGATATCCAGCGCCGCAATCACCGAGCCTTTTTGCTTTGGCCTGTTTTTCATCCGGCGATCTTGACCGGCGCTTCGCCTTGAAGCTTGTCCGCCCAGTCATCCGAAAACTCCCTGTAATCGCAGGTAATTTCCTCGCCCTTGGCAATCGGGCGCGTGGCGTATGTCCCTTCCTCGGGCGCCGTCTGATACGTGGTATTCGGCGCATCGGCGTGGTTGGTAAAGCGTTCATGGTCGCCGTTCAGGATCCATGATCCTTCGGTCTGGTAGCCCTGACGCTTGATAAAATCCTGAAGGATCTTCGGCTGCGATTGAAAGTCTTCCGCGCTGAACACCATATCGAAACCGTCCACATGACGCGTGACCATCTGGCCCTTCGCGATGTTTTCGGCCGCGAACACGCCGATCCCCTCGATCGCGCTGCGGTCAATATAGGTCTTAACGACAAACATGTTTTTTATCCTGCTGAACGGCTTCTTGCTGTACATCATAATCCATGGAGAACTCATTATAATCGCATGTAATTTCTTCACCCTTGCGAATGGCCCTGCATGCATAGAATTCTTTTTGCGCGTTCATGATCATATTGGGGTCGTCCGCATGATTGCTGTATTTGGCGTTATCAAGGTTCAAATGAAACGCATCGTCGAAATAATATCCGTATGTTTCCATGTAATCCAGCATGACCGGCGGCAGGTCTTTTAAAACCGCAGGCGGAACAATCACATCCAGCCCCGCGATTTCACGCCATATCACCTGACCTTTGGACACGTCTTCGCCGGCATAGACGCCCAATCCGTGAATGGGGCTTTTATCCAGATAGGTTTTGATCAGAAACATAAACGTACCGCTTAAATATTGCTTTCATCCACACCCGGCTTGTAATCCTGCGCTTCCCCGGGCTTGGTGGCGACGATAATACGGTCGGCATTGCGCAAGTCAATCGCCGTCAGGGGCTTGTCGAGGATTTTATCGTTTTTCTGCGCCCGCGCCAGGCGGCTTAAGGCCAGGCCGGGGTCGGATTCCGGCAGGCGGACGCTGACGCCGTTTTTCATCCGCAGATCCCAGCGGCGGCTGCCGACCAGCGTTGCGGCCTCCACATTTTTGGCGATGTCCGGCTCACCCTGCAGCAGGCCGGACAATTCGCCGACATGCGACGGCGCGTCCTCCCCCACCACCAGAAGCAGGTCGCGGAACCTGTCCAGTCTTTCATCAGTCAGGACGACTCCGTCCTTCGCGATAAGGCGCAGCTTGCCCTTGGTCTGCCACAGCGCCTCCGGCGCGCGTTCGGTCAGGCGGATGTAAACCGTATCCGGCAAACGCCGCTCGACCTGCGCATGGGCGATCCAGGGCATCTGCTCCAACCGCTGCCGCATCGCCGCCGGGTTCATGCCGAAGACCGGATCGCCGCGCTGCATGCCGATCAGGGCGCGCAGGATTTCGGGATCCGCATTCACGCGGCCCTCTACCATGATGTTCTGCAAGGTGAATCCGGCATGCGCCGTCGCTTCCTGAAACGACCGGCTGACATATTGCCCGGTACGCGCGGGCATATGCGTGGTCATGACCCAGCTTGCGGCACAGGCCAGTCCTCCTATAACCAGAATCAACCGGCCGTGACGCCGGGCGAAGGCGGTCAGGCGCGCATTTTTTCCGGTCCGCCTGCGGCGGTTGAGGATCGCGCTGCGCGTTGTTCCAGACTTTGGCATGTTGCGGTCTCAACAAGGTGAGAGATCAGTTCGACGAAAGTCTTGCCGTTGCGGATCACCTGACTCGGGCCAATCGACCCGGCGGTGCAGCCCGGCTGCGTATTGATTTCAAGGAAGCACAGCCCCGAAGGCCCCGGCTTCGAATCGTCATACCTGAAATCACAACGCGCCAGCCCGCGGCAGCCCAGAACCGTGAAGACGCGCGCCGCATAATCAATCGCGGCCTCATACACATCCTTCGGCACCTCGGCGGGCAAAACATATTCCGTGCGGTCATCGTGATATTTCGCTTCGTAATCGAAGAAGCGCGTATGGGACACAATCTCCGTCACGCCTTGCGCAACGCCGTCCAGTACGGCGACGGTCAATTCACGACCCGGAATGTACCGTTCAACCAGCACCTCATCCCCGAATGTCCAACTCTCAAGATCGAGCGGCATCTGGTTATCATCGCTCATAATAATGCGGACACCTACGCTCGATCCTTCAGCAATCGGCTTTACGACGTAAGGCGGCTTGATAACATGTTTCGCAACCACGTCTTCCTTGCGGGCGATCACGGCCTCCGCCACAGGAACGCCGACCGAGGCCGCCAGCTTCTTCGCCGTCGGCTTGTGCATGCCAATGGCCGAAGCCAATACACCCGAATGCGTATAAGGAATTTCAAGGATTTCCAGCACACCCTGAATGGTGCCGTCCTCCCCGCCCGTTCCATGCAGGTTATTGAATACGGCATCAGGCTTGGGCGTCAACGCGGCGACCAGCGCCGGAATATCCTTCTTCACGTCAATGACGGTGACGTCATAGCCGCCCTCGACCAGCGCCTTCTCAACCGCCTTGCCCTTTTCCAGCGAAACCTGCCGTTCCGCCGACCAGCCGCCGAGCAGCAATGCAACTTTTTTAGCCATTATGGTTTTCCAATCCTTTTAATTTCCCACCTTAACTCAACACCACTGTTTTCGTAAACCCGGCGGCGCACGTCTTCCCCCAGATTTTCGAGGTCGGCCGCGCTGGCCGATCCCAAATTCAGCATGAAATTGCAATGCATCTCCGACATCTGCGCGTCGCCGACCTTTAATCCCCGGCATCCGGCGCGGTCAATCAGCTGCCAGGTTTTGGTGCCGGGCGGCTGACCCGCCTTTTCCAGCTGCTCTGGCGACGGGTTCGCGAAAGTCGAGCCACCGGTCCGGGATTTGATCGGCTGGGTGGAGGAGCGTTTTTCCTTAATGGAACGGATATGGGATTCGATCACCTCTGGATCGCCGGACCGTCCCTGGAACAGGCCGCCGGTGAAGATCATGTCATCCGGCGCGCTGTTATGGCGGTAACTCATATGCATGTCCTCAGGTTTCAGCGTATGCATCACGCCCTTCCGGTCAATGGCATAGGCCTCAATCAACACGTCCTTCGTTTCCGTCTCATACGCGCCCGCGTTCATGCGGATCGCGCCGCCGATCGTGCCGGGCACGCCGGACAAATATTCAAGTCCGGCAATCCCTTCCCGCGCGGCAAAGGCCGCCACTGTCCCGTCCAGTGCAGAAGCGCCCGCCAGGATTCTATCACCGCCAGCCTTTTCAACCGTCGCGAATTCCCGCCCCGGCCTGATCGTGACCCCTGGCAGGCCGCCATCGCGGATAATGGTGTTAGACAGGACGCCAAGCGCCGTTACTGGAACCTCTGGCGGGCAATTTTTCAGAAAATCAGCCAGGTCCTGCCGGTCCTCAGGCTTGAACAGCATTTCCGCCTTCCCGCCCGCGCGGAACCACCCGACCTCCCCCAGCGGGGCATTGGCGGTATAGCGGCCGCGCACAGGCGGCAAAATGGTTAACAAGTCAGTCATCCAAGGCCATCTTTGATATTTATTCTTCTTAATATGAAACTTTTTATCCTGCCAGGCTATTGGCAATCTAGCGAAGCCGTATAGGAGGATTATATTATGCGTATTACCATGAAGAAATCAGCGTTTCTGGCCATGATGTTATGCGGAGCCATGATGGTTTCGGCCACGAGTGCCTACAGCGAGACCGTCCGCCGCACTGTCACATCGAATGCCGACGGTTCGGTCACCATGGAAAAAACCGTCCGCCATCACAATATCGACGGCAGCGTCAGCACGACCAGCCGGATGACCACCACCGATCCGGTCATGAGCGACCCATATTATTACGAGCCTGCTGCCGGGGCCTATTCCGAAACCTATATCGATAACAGCGCGCCGGGCACCACGGTTACAAAAACCGTTCGCACCGAAACTTACAGCACGCCTGTCGCTTATGACGATGAAGAATATTTCCTCCCCAGCGATCGCCGTGTTGGTCAGACCTATCCCATCGGTGAAGACCATCAGGGCAACAACGTCCTGCGGTATGAAAACAAGACGCATGACGGGTATAATAACTAAGATCGATTGTAAGGAAAAAGCCTCCTTTTCAAGGAGGCTTTTTTCATTCGTACAGTGGCGAACAATGAAACAGGTTGCGTGTCGACAGTTCAGTCACAAACCTGTAGGGCGTTATCGGCAGGATTTTATATTCTTTGATATTTTTATCCTTCGCCAGCCAACAGGCCGTTTCGAGTGCGGCCTTTGCAAGATCGCCCTGACGGCTGCCTTTCTGCGCAACGGCCAGCGACGTTTCATACGCCATGTCAGGCCCGAAGAAATGCGCCATAAAGCACAGGGCGGTTTTTACAGGCTCAAGAATCTGCGGATCGTTCATGTACAAATCCGCCAAAAGTAACAGCTTGTCACCCGCCCGCTTCCGGTCATGGGTGACAAGGGCCTCCCGCAGATCCTGCAACAAGGATGCCGTCGCGGGACAAGGCCATCTCGAAATGATCCTGTGACTGTGGCATCGCTTTTCCTTCAATAGCTTCAACAATCCTATTGTATACTTTGAGTAAAATAGCCTCTATTTTTATTGATTTACAGCACCTTGGACGACTTTCGTTTTTAATTGACTTTTCCATATAAATAACCTATTGTGTGCTTACCTACAATTTTCCACATCATAACGATGTTGAATATTGTAGGAGGAACATATGGCTTACTTGAATTCGCAACTGACGAAGTTTTTCAGGTCGGTTGCCGATCCCGAAACATTGAATGCCACATATCAAAACCGGCAGGATCTGGCGGACGCACGGGTTCAGCAATATGACAGCGGCGTAAAAACAATCAGTAACAGCATTACGCTGGCGATGCTTTCCGCGGCTATTTATTATCTTCCATCCTATCTCATGACATTCATGGTTCTTCCGGCAGCGGCCGTCGCCCTGGCCCCGCCAGCAGCTGTTGCGGGCGGCGCTCTCGCGGCTTTGGGAATCATAGCCGGCGCAGGCAAGGCCTTTGCAGCCTCCGGTGATGTGGAAGACGACGTGAAAGAATATGAGGCCGGCAAAAAATCCGCCGCAACCGTTTCGGACACAACGCAAGCCACCCCTTGCTGCGCGTATTGCGGTGGCGATCATAGCGTAGGTGGCGGCTGCGGCGCACCGCAAAGGATCACATCGCGCAGGATGTCGCCGACTTAGGATAGATCAAAATTCAAGTCTAGGATGCTTCCCCGGATCAAAAGAAATACCCTGGCCAAAATTTTTATTGATCAATGAATGACGTAAAAATCCTATCGTAATGCTGCCACGCGGATCTGTGCCTGCATAAAAAGGCTGAATGCGCAGAGCCGTTTCCTGTGCCGTGCGAAGAGTGCCTTTCCCTTCACAATACTCGCGAAGGGCCTGAGACATTTCAAGTTCATGAATCAAATAACCTCGGCCCTGGCGCAGATCGTCAACATCACGTTCCAAGACAGCATTGCAGATTCTTTGGTTGCTTGTCTTTAGCTGTTCCACAGATATGTCAAACTGCACAAGGTTTTCACCGATGTCTTCACATACAGTATGAATCAATTCCTTAAATTGCAGAGCACGCGCAAAATCTTCATCATCCGGACCCAAATCTCCGATACCTTCATAAAGGATCCGCTCTACAGCACTAGCGCTTTTAAAAAAGACGTATTCCGGATCGCTGACACAGAAACGTCCTGCTATCACTTCATCCATAATCTCCGGGCGAAATCCCATCGCATCGCAGTAAATCCATGGCATATGGCGAATGGGTGCAGAAGCAAATAAATTTGCCCTTTGAAAATGTTTTTTCGCATCGGATAAATTATTCATATTCTTCCCAAGAGCTCTTATATTTACATATATAATATCACAAGGGGTACATATAAGCCAGATTCTTGTAAGGCACTAATTATTAATATTTTTTCGTTGAAAATCAGAAAAT